>CAJQGN010000028.1 GCA_905477545.1 uncultured Acidimicrobiales bacterium
CACCGTCGTCACAGGCACCGTCGTCACAGGCACCGTCGTCACAGGCACCGTCGTCACAGAGACTATATTTTCTCTTGAGCTTTCAATCTTCGCCTCATTACCAGAACCGCATCCAGTAACACAGATCACAGATGCAACTGCTATCGCCATACCCAAAAGAGACCTCTTCATCGCTGCGAGGGTATCGGCGTCATATCGAAGCCACGTGACCATCTTCAGCGCAAAGCTTTGAAAAACGCCAGGAATCAAGATTTCAGAATGTGCCACAACCAAACTTGCTGAGCCTCTTCAGACAGAATGAAAGCGGTTACAAGCTCGATTTCATTCCAGCCATGGAGGACCTCGGAGCTCTCTACCAGACGCCGATCGACTAGAAAAACACCGATATCGGGTGAGGCGTCAAGCTTCTTCGCCACTAAACAGTATTCAACGTTCTAAGTTTGATATTCAGAAACGCTGCCCAAAAACTGCCGAGCTATTGAAGGCATTAGCTTCTTGGTTTGTCTCCTATCCGCACCCTGCACACGACATGTTGAGCAGATTAATTAATGCTTCTAGGATTCTTCTTTTCTCGACCTCTAATTCGCAACTACCATAGGGACATGGCAAGAGTTGTTGCAGACCAATCAGGAGACGGCAATGAAGTTCGGATTTAGTGCACCATTTCGTGGTCCGCTCTCAAACCCGCAGGACATCCAGACGATAGCTGACGCTGCTGAACGTTTCGGTTATGACACGCTCACGGTCGCCGACCACATCGTGGTACCTTCGAGCATCGGCGCGAATTATCCCTACAGCGAGGATGGCGAATTCGCGTGGACTACTGACGGGAGCACGGACTGTATGGAGCAGTTCACTCTTCTATCATGGCTGAGCGCTGTGACCAGCAGCGTTAGGTTGTTGACGTCAGTAATCGTCGTTCCGCACCGCAACCCCCTCTTCATGGCGAAGTCCCTAGCGACGACCGATCAGTTGTCAGGAGGTCGCGTCATCGTCGGATGTGGCGCCGGGTGGATGCGCGAGGAGTTTGAAGCACTGAATATCACTGACTTTGATGCCCGTGGTCGGGTCACCGACGAGTACATCCAAGTCATGAAAGAATTGTGGACGAAGGACCGAGCAAGCTTTCACGGTGAGTTCATCGATTTCACTGACGCAGCGGCTGACCCAAAGCCCGTGCAACGACCACATCCACCTATCTGGATCGGCGGGGAAAGCATGCCAGCAATACGCCGAACCGCCGCCCTTGGCGACACCTGGTATCCGTTCGGCTCCAATCCGAAATTCCGGATGGACACGATCGCAACATTCGCCGCCCGACGTGACAAATTGTTCGCAGAAGCAGAACGTCTGAACCGCGACCCTTCATCAATCGGGCTCGCATACAACTGCTCATTTCACAATGAGGACGCTCAGACCCACATTGATGGTGGTCGACTCTTATTCACGGGCTCCCCAGAGGAACGAGCTGAGGATATAGCTCAACTCGAGTCGGCTGGCGTATCCACCATGATCGTCAACGTAACTTCGAACGATCTCAGCCACATGCTCGAGCGGGTAGAGAGTTTCAGCAGCGACGTGATTGCCCTGCTCGTCTGATAAGCCCCCAGTGGGGCTATAGACATGAATCGAAGCATCCATATCTCAATATAATTCCGCTTTTGTTCGCAGTACTCCGGACGATCTAAAAGCATTACGATACCTTCCAATTATCTATGCATCGTCTGGTAGTTCGGTTCCTTAATCGTTACTCCACGTTTTTTGATAAGCACTAGCGCAGTTCATTCCGTGTCGCCCACCTCTATCAGTCGATCAGAATCAAGCTCTGAGGCGAAACTCAGATCGAAAATTATTAGAAGGCCCGAGGCCATGCAAAGCCTGCCACCCAAGCACCACGACAAATGCGCCGCAGTTCAAAACGATAAGTAGCCTTTCTAATCGGCCTAATATCGGCACCTTTTGTGATTTTTAGGAAACCTAACTTGAAGGTGGAGGTACGAAACCTTTCGGCCAGATCGTGGCGTCGTCGTACTTCACTCCGGTGAGATTTGCTTCATCTAACCAAGCATCTTCCAGATTCGTCGCTTGAAGGTGCGACATGTAGAGGTTTGCGCCCCATAGGTCGGCTTCCCTAAGGTTCACCCCATTGAGGATCGCATATTGCAGATTTGCACCACGAAGGTCCGCATCTTGGAGGTCCGCATCTTGGAGGTCCGCATCTTGGAGGTCCGCTTCCTTAAGATTCACGCCGCTGAGCACCGCCCCACGAAAGTCCACGCCACGGAGGTCCGCACCCGCAAGGTTCACCCCACGACAATTAAGCCCTACAAAAGAAGGGCCCTCTTTTAAAGCTGCAGATGTTCCGGCGCACGCACTCAACGGATCATTCCCCCCACCAACGCAAGAGGTAAAGCAAAACAAGACAACCATTAATGCAGCGGAGATTCGGATCACGTTTAGCAGTCTGCCACGATTTCCGGCACAACTGGCGTGAGTTCCACACCTAGCTCAGGGCCAATAGGCCAACCGCGGCGCTCTCGGCCGAGCGTGATAATCAAGCTTTCAGCACCGCTTAACACTCGTAATCCCTTCAAGATCTAGACAAAACATGAACTCTGCTCTGTCCGTATGTGGTTCAATAATCCAAAAATGTCTCTAATTCAACACCCCAATCCAACGAAGCACGGTGCCAATAATGACAAGAAACAATGGAACGTAACACCACCGCGACCAACCAGCTATTTCAATATTGCACACTGCAGCCCTCGAAAACTCATCTATGCCGCTCACCGTTACGCCTAGCCGCTTCCCCGCCAGTGGCATAAAAATTGCTCTCGGTCTACCTCATTAACAGTGGTGATCCAGCAAATTGAACTTCAAAAGGAACAAAATTATCTTCTCAGTCGCTATCGTCATTATCGATAAAACCCATTAGCCAGAAATGTGACCTCATGCAATCAGCGCTCACCAAATTTCATGCAACCATCAAGCCTCTAAAGTTTGTACTATTCCTAAGTCTGCTTCTATTAGCAACGAGTGCATGCGGAAGTTCATCCCAAAGTTCTGATTCTGAACAGTCGACATCGGATGCTTCAGATACCGAGGAATCAAAAGACACAACCTCGAAAAGCGCATCAGCCAACAAATCTGATGAACAAGCAGCAACAGACACTTCAGATACCGAGGAATCAGAAAACACAACCTCGAAAAGCGCAACAGCCAACAAATCTGCGACCAACGTTGAAGGCGACGATTCTTGGACTGTTCTTATTTACATAATGGGAGATACTGACCTTGAAGAATTCGCACTCTATGATTTAGTTGAGCTGGAAGAAGCAGTTGGAGGCCCGAATACTAATATCTTAGTAGCGCTTGACCGAGGTGACTATTCGGACACTGATTATGGGGGTTTAGGAGACTTCTCGGACACTAAATTTCTTCTCTATGGGCCAGATGGTGCCAATTTGCTGAGTGAACCAGGCGAACTCAATATGGGCAGTTCAAGCACACTTCAGAAGTTCATATCGGATGGTTTAACTACATTTCCAGCAGACCACAATGCATTAGTCTTGTGGGATCATGGCGGCGGTTGGACAGGTATGGGTCCTGACGAAAGCGACGCAAACGATATCTTAACTTTACCAGAAATGACCGACGCAATAGCTAACGGGTTATATGCAGCCGATGTATCTCGTTTTGACCTGATTGGCATGGACGCATGTTTAATGGCTACCTACGAAACTGCCCACGCTGTCAACGGGTTAACTGACTATTTTCTTGCGTCAGAAGAACTTGAACCAGGACATGGATGGAACTACGAAAGTTTCGCCTCGCTAGTAAATCAAATTGACGTTGATCCCATCGATCTGGGTAAAACAATTGCAAAAGATTTTCAGGACCAAGCTAACGAAGCCGGCACCGGAGGAGATATCACACTATCGCTCCTAGACATGAATAAGTTTGAGGAGTTTGATGAAAGCTTCGTAGCGCTGTTGGACAGCACTTATGAGTTGCCATCGGGACTGAGGTCAGTTGCACCCGAGATGCGTGCAGCGAGCAAATCGGTTCCGTCCTACGGATCAAATCCTGATCCTTTACGGTCAACGCACCATATAGATCTCGGTGCATTCGTCAATAAGTGGTTTGATGGTTCAGACACTTTGCTATCGGAATTCCAGGATGCGTTAGATTCGTTAGTAGTTCATAAAGTTGCAGGACCAGCTAATGAACGCAGTACAGGTATCTCCATATATTTTCCGGCAGAAATATCGTACCTAGACCTAGGGGACGAACCAGCAAAGCGGCTTTCATCGCACCCTTATTTCCAAAGCTTTGAAAGCTTAGAGTGGACGACTTTCCTTGGGGACTACCTTCGGGATGGGACTGAGTTACCTGAAGCTTCTTACCCCGAGATAGATCTTGACTCGGTGCAGTCAGACACCAGCGAAGACGGATTCGAAATATCTGCATATCTCGAGCCTGGAACCTTTGAGAATGTGGCTGAAGTTAATATTTACTACGGCGTCGTCGACCCTGCAGATGGAGAGCTGTACTTTATAGGCGAAGAAGAGGGCTACTTTGATTTAGATGATGAAGAAGGCTACATAAGTGCTTTCTATGATTTTTCAATCTTGTCGCTCAGCGACGGGGAAGATGAGATCTACGCATATTCTGAGCTCTGGATCGAAGAAGATTTAATGCTTGTCGACATACCGCTTTCGTATGTTCCATCGAACGAGTTTGACACTGACGACCCTCCTCATGACGTGACCTTAGCCCTTGCGATCGATGAAGATATGTTTGTGGTAAGCGAGGTTTATTATGAGGTGGATGAATTTGGTCAATGGGGCGAGGTTACTCTTGACCCAGAAGGGATCATTTCTCCACTGGTGCAGCTATGGGACGAGGAGACCCAAGAACTTTATTGGGTTGACTCTAGTGACGAGCTCAGTCTCTGGGCAGACAAGGAAAACTTAGAGTACGCCTTCTCCGCTCTTGAGTCAGGACTCGAAGTGTGGGTGGTTTTAGAGGTACTTGACTTCGGTGGTAATAGTGACTGGGTGGAGCTTAGTGTCATAGTGCCTTGACCAATTTGAGTTCGTTACCTCATTTCCAGCAAGTGGTTCACAAATTTCCAATTGCTAGGCGTTCGCGAACGTCAATGGCTCTTTCGCGAATTTGATCTATGTCGTTTAGGCGATCGAGGTTTCCAAATTGGATTGCTAACCGGTGGTTAGAGCTCAACTGGTCCCTATTTCGGTCCAGGAAGTCCCAGTAAAGAGTGGTGAAAGGGCAAGCATCTTCTCCGATCCGTTTTTTAGGATTAAAGCTGCAGGTTCGACAAGAGTCACTCATTCGATTGATGTAGGCTCCACCACTTGCATATGGCTTGGTTGACATAGAACCGCCATCGGCGTACAACGCCATTCCGACTACGTTTGGAACCATCACCCACTCAGAGCTGTCAACAAATGAAGCAGTCATCCACTTCGTCATCGCTTGTGGGTTTATACCGGCCGTGAGGGCGAGATTTCCGAAAATCATGAGCCGCACGATGTGATGTGCGTATCCGTACTCTCGAAGGTGATTCATAGCTGAGCTTACGCAGCTCATGCTGGTCTCAGCGGTTCCCAAAAACACCGGCGGAACATCCTGATCCGCACTAAAGAAATTAGATTCTGCGTAGTCAGGCATCCAAAGCCAGTACAAACCCCAGATGTACTCCCGCCAACCCAATATCTGACGGATAAAGCCTTCGACGCTATTTAGCGGGGCAGCACCTTCGTTGTATGCTTTTTCGGCGGCTGCCAACACTTCGCTGGGATGCAGCAAGCCTAGATTTAGGGATGAACTTAGACAGGAGTGAGATAGCTTCCATTCGCTTGCCAGCATGGCGTCTTCATAAGTTCCGAATTGGGGCAGCCCGGTATCAATAAATTCTCGCAGTCTGACCAGTGCTTGCGCTCTTGTTACCGGCCATATTCCTTCTGGGTATTTACCCCACCCATCAGATAGTCGGCTGAGAATCAATTCATCGGTTGGGTCGAGAGGAAACTTTGCTGGTGACGGCCACGATCTTCCATCTTTTGGAGGGGGCTCTCTGTTGTCTGAATCGAAGTTCCAACGTCCACCCGCGGGATCTCCGTCGCTCATTAGTACTGTGAGACGCTTTCGCTGCCACCTATAGAAATCTTCGAGGCGCAGTTGTTTACGAGACTTTGACCATTCCGCAAACTCAGAATAGCTACAAATAAATTGGTTGTTGGGGATTATCCGAATTCCATTTTTTTCAAGGAATTTCCGAAATTTCCAACTTGAAGGCTCCATTGCTGAGACTTCCGTTACTGCATTATTTTGACAGTGCCTCTCTAAGCCTTTCTTAAAAGATGTCGCTAGTTGGTAATCAACCTCAAACCCTTTTTCTCTGAGCTCTTCAGCGAAATGCATCATCGCCGAGACGACTACATGCTGCCGTTGAGCGTGCCAGTTCCTGGATTTTAGCTTTTGGAGACTTTCCACCATCAGAATGCGACAGTCACCTGGTGTCTGGCCCTGCAATGAACTGATATCGGGATTAAGCTGATCTCCGAAAATCCAAATGGTCTGTTTAGCCTGATCGCTCATGACCTCACCGAAAGATTAAAAAGAGCACTGTCAAAAACCGCATGGGCGTGGGGAGCAGCAGAAAAGTTGGTCATCTAACGTCTATTGTACCGACGTTAAGAGAACACCGAAATTTCGCCGCACTCGAAAACACTCAACGCCTCAATACTTAGCTCAACATGCACAATCAACGGTTGGTTCATCAGCTTCTCACGACGACAGAGTCGAAATTCATAGTTGAAGATTTTCGGCTTTTAAAAACTTGTACTGATTCGGTGCTCCCTAACCTTGCGACGAGACTGATGAAACTACTCCTGACCGCGTCAACGTCGTCGAGAATAGGGAGTTGTAGCAGCATTTTGCAACCAACTTTTGTGTCGATGTTGAACGTGCTCTCGCCCTTAGGAGTTAAGAGCACTTCACTTCCGAGCAAAACTCGTTACAGGGAATCCTCATCGCTTCGGTAGTAAGTTTCTCTGTCCGAATAGCTAGTGAACTTTATTCAGTTGCTTTCAGGGGTTGGATCCCAGATAACGGTTTCCGGATGTAATGCATACCACGCAAACCAGAACATTTGACGGGTGTTTAACCGTTTGAAAGTAATTTTTTGCCCGGAGGTGTTTCGCAGTGCAATAGACACAGACGCTTCGTTCCATTTTTCCTGGGTTTGTTCAACCGCTATTTGGTCGAGTGGGCGTGTTCGGTCTGCTTTATATACTCGTGCACCTCCTTGACTCGGTACAACGAGCAACGTATGTGCACCGAAGTGCTCGACAATAGGCAGGTCGTCGAGTTTATTGATCGGTATGGCAAGTTGGGAGTTGGGAAGGGACACTCCGACCACTTCTTCCTTTAGATCTAGAAGAGTTGTCGGTGTGGTGAGTGTGGGAAACCATAGGTCTTTTTGTGCGTAGTAACGCTTGTATGCGGCGTTAGGCGTGTAGTCGTAGGCAATGGGTTTGCGTTCGGGTTGGTTTGCAAACCAAGTTGTTTCAGGAGTGGCGATTGTTAGAGAGTCAGGATGTTTTCTAGTCCATGAGCTCCAAGTGGTGCTCACTGAAGACAAAGAGTCTAATTTCGTTCCCGTCATTGGCCCTGAAATAGATTCACCTCGAAGGTGTTGCCAAAGGCTATCTGTGTTGTTGTCGACCATTATTTTGTTCGAGTCGATGAGAAGGCCTGAGGTTTGGAATGTCAGTATTTCCTCTGTCAGTTCAGTTAAGTACACCACTCCGGATCGGCACAGGCTGCAGTAGCCCAGTGTTAAGGGAGTGTCGTCGACGACGTCGTTTACGAGTTCGTGGTGGTTGATGAAACGAAGCGGATAGGCAATTGGGGTTTCGTTGACGATTACACCGATGACGAGTTCGTCCGGAGTTAAGAATTTGGCTTCTCGGGCTTTTACGTGTTCGGGGTAATTGAGCTCGGGTATACCTCCTCTTCTTACCCCACCCCACCGAATTCCAGCAAGTACCCCGAGATCGTTGATGTTTTGCAAGTACTTCGGGTAGGAAGGATCTAAAGCGCCCAGAAAAGCAAGCTTCCACTGTTTGTAGTCGCTGCGAGGTTCAAGTGCTTCGCTGCGAATCCAACTTCCGTAGAGGACTGCATCATCAGCTACGTTTCCGCTCGATTCAATACCTGTGATGTCTTGCAGTGCTCTTGTTGATGTCAATATTGTTTCTGAGCTAAAACCGAGCTGCAGGACGTCCATTAACCATGGGGCCCACAAGCGGTTGCCTGTTTGTCCCATTTCAGCTGCGATATTTGCCGCGAAAGTAGAATTAGGACTTTCAAGGAACCGTAAAATTTTGGCGTCCAGGTTTAGTTCAAGAAACGCAGTTTTACGTTCAGTTGTGGTCGAGCTCGTTCCCGCCTCCTCATCCTTAGGAGCGCAGGAAATTAGACAAATAACTGAGATAGCAACGATAAATAGTTTCATCGTTTCCTGCCTGGGTGCGAAATCTAAGACTTCAGTTAACCACAAATATCATGTTCCAGGGAACCACTGAACTTGACAGTATTTGAAAGTGTTTTCGCCTCTAGTTCAGTCCTCGCTATCGGCCATCTAGGGTCCGGTTGGCGTTCAGTTAACGAACTGATCAGCCCTTCAGATTGATAAGTGCACCAATAATAGTAAGAATGATTATCATTCCTATTATGATCTCCGATATGGGAAAGTCCGATGAAGTTGTTACAACAGAAACTTGCATCATCGGCGCAGGCCCGCATGGCCTCGCCGCAGCGCTATACCTAAAGCAAGCAGACCCCTTCGCAGACCTAACAGTAATTGATCGCTCAAACGAATGGCTCGCAAACTGGACCCAACAATTCAAACGCGCAGAAATCGCTACTTTACGTTCACCAATTGTGCATCACCCGGCTCCTAATCCATACGCATTAACAGACTTTGTAACTAGAAAAAATTTTTCGCGGTCCGATCTTCCATACGACCCTCCAACAACTCAAGCATTTTCTGCTTTCTGCGCTGAGATCATTACCGAAGCCGATCTAGCCCCTCCACTGATAGCGGCACCTAAATCAGTGCGCAGCGACCACAACAGCATCAAATTGGAAACCTCCAGCGGAATTATTTACGCTCAAAACCTCATTATCGCCATGAATCCCCACCAAAGGATTATCCCCCAGTGGACCTGGAATATCATAGGCCACCAAGCAGGCCTCATAGAGCACGCCTTTGACGTTGATCTGCCAAACATGCCTGATCTTTATGGGCAAAGAGTCGTAATTATCGGTGGCGGATTAACAGGAGCACATCTGGCGCGTAATGCAACCCAAAGAGGTGCCTCAGTGACGATAGTCGCTCGTCGCCCGTTACAAATACGAGACTTTGATACCGAACCAGGGTGGCTAGGCCCAAAGTATCTAAATGACTACCATGCCGATTCGGATGCAACCCGACGAATACAGACAGCACACGATGCCCGCAATGGCAGCTCTATCCCAGGTTGGATGCTCAACTCTCTTACCGAACCAATAAACGGACTCTCAATCGAAATTCTCGATTCAACCGAGGTGCTATCGGCACAACCAACGCCCCCAAAAGGCTGTGTGCTAAATCTAAGCACCGAGGAAGAGATCTATTGCGACCAGGTATGGCTAGCAACCGGAACGCAAAGCAGTCTCCACTCCATGCGGTGGCTTCAACCAATACTTCAAGACATTCCAACTATTGACGGGTTGCCTCTTGTCGACCAATCACTACGCCTGGGTCCTCATCCTATCTTTGTGATGGGTCGTAGTGCCACCTTTGCTCTCGGCCCAGCCGCCGGAAACCTCTGGGGAGCGCGCCAAGCGGCCCACCGCATAACTACCGCCATCACCGGACTTGAACTTGGCTCTGACGGCAGCGCTCATAGCTCCAAGCCGAGAAACATTAACTCATAAAGCACTAACTTTCTTTAAAGGAGAAACCATGAACACCTTTACTCTCGACCCAATGGGGACCACTGTGGTCGGAAGAAACAGCATTGGAAATTTGGCTCAGCAGGTTCAAACCCACGGACGCCGAGCTTTCCTAGTGAGCGACGCAGGAGTAAAAGCTGCTGGGGTGTTGGATACGGTCACCGAAGCCTTAGGAGCATCGAACCTTGAATGGGCAGCTTTTACTGATGTCGATCCAAACCCCAATGACAACAACGTCAAAGCCGGAGTTGAGGCTCTTGAAGCGTTTGGTATTGAAGGCACGGTAATAGTTCTTGTAGGCGGAGGGTCAGTAATGGACTGCGGCAAATACATAGCCATGGCAGCTCCATCAGGAATTAATGATGTCTCTCTCGCTTTTTCTCCAGACCTTGACAACGCCGACAAAATTGACTTCAGCACCTTGGCGCCCGCAGCACGTGCAACCGAGCCATGTTTGCCTACGATTGCGGTACCGACGACTTCAGGCACCGCTTCTGAAACTAACGGCGGAGGCTTAATTACCCGCACTGAAGATCACCGAAAACTGACCTTCGCCCACCCCGAGGTCCAACCGCGCTCTATCGTGTTGGATCCCGCACTCACAGTTGGCTTACCACCCAAAGCCACTGCAGCATGCGGAATGGACGTGCTGACTCACGCAATCGAGGCGTACACCTCCACATCCGCAAATCCCTATTCGGATGGTCTGGCACTGCATGCGATCCGCCTAACGAGCCAGTGGCTACCTACAGCTGTTATCGACGGAAGTAATCTAGATGCAAGAGAAGCAATGCAGATCGCATCTCATTTAGCTGGTCGAGCGTTCTCTTCTGGTCCTCTTCTTGGCCTTGTCCATGCGACGGGTCACCCAATCTCTGGAACTTTTGGTGCGGCACACGGTCAAACATTGGCCACGATGTTGCCCCATGTAATGCGCTACAACCTCGAAGTTGTTAACGAACGGTACCGAGATGTCGGTTTAGCGCTCGGCGTAAACTCCGACGCGATAGAAGCAATCGAAGCTGTTGAAGAGTTATCGGCAATTGTTGGGACAAATCGAAGCCTCACCGATCTCGGGGCAACCAAGAAGGACCTTGAGCATCTAACCACCGACGCTCTTCGTGACCTCATAATCCTCAATACGCCCCGTTATCCATCTCGCGAGGATGTTTGGGGTCTGTACGAATCAGCACTATGAAATCCAGCACACCATAAATAATCATCGAATCTTGTTATGTCTGGGCCGAAATATTGTGCTCGCCTTGGTTCATAGCCATCCAGATGCGCTCCGGCGACAAAGGAGTGTCAATGTGTTCGACGCCGAAAGCTTGCAAGGCATCAACCGCAGCGCTGACGATTACCGCCGCTGCTGGGGTGATCCCGGCTTCGCCCGCTCCTTTTATGCCCAGAGGGTTACTAGCGGCCACGCACTCCTCAATACGGCTCTCGAGTCTCGGTGTTTCCATCGAACTGGGTATCCGATAATCAAGGAACGATCCCGTCAAGAGTTGACCGGTGTCATGGTCGTACATGATCTCCTCAAAAAGTGCTTCCCCGATGCCCTGCACTGCCCCGCCGTGCAGCTGGCCCTCAACAATCATAGGGTTGATAA
>CAJQGN010000029.1 GCA_905477545.1 uncultured Acidimicrobiales bacterium
CATCACAAGCCATTACGGCTACCGCTCGGAATTCCAACCCCTTCGCTAGATGCATGGTACTTACTGAACACTGGCCATGAGTCGTCTCAACATGCTCATCCAGAACCTTGAACGGGAGCCCCGCACTCTGCACCGCGGCCCGTGCCCGGTCCAGTTCGCCTGATGAGCGGACAAAGATGCCAATCTCGTGCGGACGCACTGACTCGTTCTCTAGGTCTTTCAACCATTGCCCGACCGACTTCGACTCCAACTCTGCGGTGTCGAACGTCTCGATCTTTGGATTAGGTCCGTTGAACACGGAAACCGTCCCTCGACGATCATCAACATTGCCGTCTACATCCGAGACTTCTAGTCCCAACAGGCGGTCAGCATGCCTCCGGATCTGATGTGACGTCCGATAGTTGATACGCAGCGTCTGCGACCTCCCACGAATATCCACACCAAGTGATTTCCAAGAGAACGGCGTTTGGAAGATACGTTGCCCTAAGTCTCCGGCGAAGAATAAGGCGTTCGGCCTGTCACCATCCAATGCGGCAAGGAATCGAAGCTGCGCCACGCTGATGTCCTGTGCTTCGTCTATAACGGCAAACTCGAATGGATAATGGCGGCGGTTGCGTAGTGAGTCAGCGAGTCGCGTGAACATCTCCGACCGTGTTACTAGCCCGCGTTCTTCAAGACCTTGTCTAACCTTCTCGAAACACGACCACACAGCAGAACGTTGACCTTCTGATAGCCGCGTCTTCCTGCCTAGCCTCTTCACGTCGCGGTAATCCTCCCATGACGCCAACTGCCAAGCGTCTACGACATCTTGCCATTCACTGAGCAAGAATCGAGAGCTAAACTTCTGCGCATCACCCCCGTGGTGTGCTTGATCCAAAAGAGACTGAATGTCGGCAGAGGAAGCAGCACTGACAGGACCGTGTTCTGATCGATACAGCCTGTCCGCAACTGCGTCGATGGCATGAACTTCAATACGCTCGCCAAGCCGAGGTTTGTTGTTGATGAGGCGGCGCAGCTTCGTTCGCAAAGCATTCGCTAGAGTTTCCGAGAATGTCGTGAGGAGTACACGCGCCTCGGAATTTTTCTGGGCGAGACGAACCGCTCGATGGAGTGCAACGATGGTTTTTCCCGTGCCCGCTGAGCCGGAGACGCGGGCGGGACCATTGAAGTCCCGCTCGACAATTTGACGCTGAGCAGGATGAAGAAAGACAGTCCATTTATCCCACGGATAGTCGAGTGCCTGCGCCAACGCGTCGGTATCGGTCATAACTCGGAAACGCCGTTGCGCGTCCGGGTGATCAAACGGATCGCCGCCAGAAATCTCGGGCTGCAGGATTGCCGGTTGTCCACCCGTCGCAAGCTCCAGCAGTGCCTCTGCTGCTTCGCTCGGAAGATGGTCCGCCAGATTTAGTAGCGTGTCCTCGTTGGCTGCACGAACGTCTGCCACCCACTCCTGTGGCACGCCATACTTGAGGAGTTCTTCGTCCTCCATATGCTCAAACAAGGCGGGCTTCGAAGCGGGAAGCACTTCCTCCTCAACGTACTTCGGAACGGTAATCTTCTGTACCGTTTCACGTATCTCAACGAGTTGCGCTGCGCCGGTCTTGGGATGCGTTTCCAGCTTTCGGCGCTCTGCCCACTTGTACGCTTTGTCGTGATGATCGACATAGCAGAGCAGGAGACCTTCCGAGGTGCGATGAACAATGACCCGAACATCTCGGCTGACCCGAACCGACCAGAAGTTTGGGTCACGAGCTGCGCTGAGCTTATGGAGCTGTAATCCGGGGTTAGCCGGATTCAGTTGCAGATCGAATGCGGTCGTTTTTACGTTCTTCTGCTCGTCGCCGGTCAGTTTGCCGAGGCTGTCCGTGAAAGTGTCCGCGATCCGGAATTGCATCAGCTCACCCGAAATACTTTCATCACTTCGTCGCCCAGATGGTTGATTACCTTGACTGCAATCCGACCAGATACTGGCTTCGTGAATGGTCGCGATGTATCACTATTTAAGCTCGCCCAGGCGTCTTCGTTGATCTCTGCTTTTAGGGTCGTCTTCAACGCCTTGTACGGGTCGTTTGCGCCTAAGAAGTATGCATGCCGAACGAAGAAGCTCTCCTCGTTATAGTCCGTGTCAATAAACCAGCAGGCGATTCCATTCGGTCCATCCGACCGCACTTCGCCGGTCTGCGGGTGAAACACGTCCACCCCATTTACTTTGACTTGAATCTGGTCCTCTTCCGATTCAACGATGTCAATATCCGGCTCGCCAAAGATGACGAACAAGTTACCCCTGCCGGTATTCTTGAGATCATCCGCCATGTGCAGGTCAGCATTCATACGAGCTTTCAGCACAGGAATGCGACCGAGCTTATTGAGCTCCGCCGAGTGCGCGTCGTAGTTGAATGCGCAAGTAATCAGAACGTCGAAGTCAGCGTCACCAGCCTCGCGGGCTGCAAGGACGAGATCGGGCCGCGATACAGTTCCAAACTCGGAACCGATTAATATGGCTGCTCGCTTCTCGGAGCCGGTTGCAACTTTCTCCTCACCCGTCGCTCCTTCGATGTAACGACCTTCTGCGCAGATAAGGTCTCCGGCCCAAGGAGTAAGGGAGGTAAAAATGATGCGGTCGTCCTTATGCGCCTGCTGAACCCCGGCTGTCTTGAGGTTTTCGAGGATCATCTGAACGAAATCGATTTCTTCCCCGTAGCGACCGTGGGCATCGGCAACGTTGTCGATCAGTTCGTCGTTTTCTCCTACTGCCAGTACCCGGTGCGGTGAAAGACTTTCCACTGTGAATGGACCTGCGACACGAACAACGCCAGCATCCTCATAGGGCTTGTCGTAGAGGTATTCGGAATTGGCTTTTGCGGCGATTGATGCATCGATCTCCTTCTGCCGTGCAATGCGGCGCTCCCACCACTCCGAGTGTAGCCGAATCGTCTCTTGGGACCAGCCATCTTCAGGCTCACGTGGAATCTCCCACTCTTGCCAGTTCTGTTTCAGGACTTCGTTTAGTTGTCCCTGCAATGGTTCAAGAGTCTCCTCGAACGTTTCCCAGATAGTATCGAGCTCGGCGTTGGCAACAATTGCGGCGAGCGTTATTCGTGGCACTCGTTGATAGACGAACCCTTGTCGGATGTTGCCGTAGGACGCGCCACGAGACGGCGAGGACTGAGTCACTTTAGCCTCTCTAGCTTTTCCGGCAGAACTATCCGCCAGCAAGTAGTACGGATAGCGAGCGCCCATAATTCGACCACGGGCCAAAGCCAGTGCCACACGCGAAGTATCAATTGTTATCCATCGACGACCCCACTGTTCGGCGACATACGCACTAGTTCCACCACCACATGTCGGGTCAAGGACCAAG
>CAJQGN010000030.1 GCA_905477545.1 uncultured Acidimicrobiales bacterium
AGGGGAGCGGTACAGGTAGCGCGACTTGGTAGTAGCGTTCAGGGCGAGGGGGCGTCTCAGTCATAGATCGCTTGACCCGCTTGCTTCTGTGGTTTTCTCTGGTATCATTTGCGCCTTTTTAGCGAACAGAAAGCTAGGTAAATCCCATGAAAGTCGATGCGCACCCAAAGTACGAGCCGATGAAAGCCACGTGTAGTTGTGGCAATGTCGTCGAGACAAAATCAACGTTGTGTTCCGATATTTCAATCGAAGTGTGCTCGCAATGCCACCCTTTTTACACGGGTAAACAAAAAACTATTGATTCCGCAGGTCGGATTGATCGGTTTAATAAGCGATTTCGTCGCGGCAGTAGCTAAAAAATCGCCTGGTAATCCGCAGTATCTTCTTCGCTTGCAACTCGCTGTGCTGGCTCAGGAGCGAATTCCTGCCTGAAATATTCAAATATGCCGTCTGGGTCAGAAGCGCTAGTTCGTAACCCAGTGTCTGGATTTATTTTGACAGAGACAATGCCATCGGGCACCCGCACGGGAGATGGCCGCATGGCAGGTAGAGCTGATTCTGCGAACTCGATCCATGTCTCAATAGGGGTGGTTGATCCCCATTCCCTATTGCCGACAGGGGCATTGTTCGAGAAGCCTGCCCAGGCGGTGGCCGCGATGTCTGTGCTATAGCCAGAGAACCAAATATCGGCATCGTTGGTTGTTCCTGTTTTCCCCATCACATCAGTTCTGTTCAGTGCCCTGAATGCTTTTCTGCCTGTACCTTTTTGGATGGTATCTCTAAGAATGCTGTTCATGATGAAGGCAACTCGAGGGTCAACAACCTGCGTGGTCGAAGGACCTCTGCACCCATCGCGACAAAATCGTTCTTCATCAATGACTGAACTGCTGACGTTTAGAGTAGTAATCGATTGAATTAAAAAGCTATTTACCGCTCGGCCACCGTTTGCAAAGACCGCATAACCCGTCGCAATTTCAAGGGGTGTGAGAGCGATGGTGCCGCCGCCAAAGGCGAGTTGAACATTGTTAGGAAATCCCTTGGTATCAAAGCCGAATCGACGAACATAATCAATCGCGTTGCTCGACCCGTAATCTAGAAGGACGCGCAGCGAGACTAAATTGATGCTGCGATAAAGCGCCTCTCGTAATCGTATGTTGCCTCGAAACCCAGCTCCTGAGTTTTTTGGACGGTAGTTTTCCTCCAGTTCGCCGCCAGGCAATACCACAGGTGCATCGTTGTAAATTGATGCTGCCGTTACACCTTGTTCCATAGCGCCGGCATAAAAAAATGGTTTAAAAGTAGAGCCAGGCTGACGCCTGGCCTGGGTCGCGTGGTTGAATTGATTGAGCTTAAAGTCGTAGCCACCTACCATTGCCCTGATTGCGCCGTCATCTGGTTCGAGCGCCACAAATGCCGCTTGAAGCGTCGGTACTTGACCAAGCCGCCAACGACCATTTTTAGTGGGCGCAATGCGAACTAGATCACCAATTTTCAGGATATCGCTAGCTGATTGAGGTGTTTTTCCTCGCTGGTTAACGTTGATGTAGGGTCTAGCCCACTTCAGCCCTTCCCAGTTCAAAGTCTCCAGACCACCACCTTGAGTCAGCACCGTCGCGGATTGACGGGTTAAGCCGATTACAATAGCCGGGTACTGGTCGCCAATTACCGATGCACTTGCAAGCCGTTGCGGCCAATAAACAGGGAAGGTTTGTTGATCTCCAGCCAAGTACGTCCGAGTGCCCGCAATCTGCGATTCTTCTGGGCCACGGTATCCGTGCCTTTGATCATACTCATTGAGTTTCTTAATCACCGCCGCTTCTGCCGCCGCTTGAAATCGGCTATCGATCGTGGACTCAACCTTTAGACCAAGCGCGTACGCCTTGCGACCAAATGCTGAGATTACTTCGCTTCGAATAAGCTCAGCCGCATAGAGCGCTGGAAGCTCTATCTTTCGATCAAACACTTCCGCAGTGATCGGTTCTCTAATCGCTAACGCATAGTCATCGCGTCCAATGGAGCCCTGTTCGACCATGCGTTGCAATATTAGATTTCGCCGCTCCAAGGCGCGCTTGGGTCCGTTAATCGGATTGCCGGCCTCTGGAGCTTTTGGAATTCCAGCGAGCATCGCCATTTGAGCCAGGCTCAGGTCATTGATGTCACGTCCATAGTAGGTTTGGGCGGCTGCCTGAATTCCGTAGGCATGCTTTCCAAAGGGGATTATATTGAGATACAACGTAAGAATTTCTTGTTTACTCAAAGCCTGCTCGAGCTTCAACGCAAGCAGCATTTCTTTGAATTTCCGAATAAATCGAACTTCCGATGCGCCAGAAACGTTCTTAACGAGTTGCATTGTGATGGTTGAGGCGCCTGTTTTGATATCACCTTTATTCATCAAAAGCTGCCACGTGGCATTCATCAATGTCACTAGGTCAATGCCGCTATGTTCAAAGAAGCGTTTGTCCTCGGTATTGAGCAGGGCATCAATGAACGTTTGAGGAATGTCATTGAACTGGATAGGGATTAATCGTTCTCCATACTCTTGAATGAGTTTTCCGTCTCGACTTTCAATTTTTAAGGGTGCTTTGAGTGTGACGTTAGTGAACGTCGAAATTTCAGGGACCTGGGGATTAAGATAGAGGAATG
>CAJQGN010000031.1 GCA_905477545.1 uncultured Acidimicrobiales bacterium
ATAGACACTGCGTAGGAAGCTTGCTCCGGGAATTCCTCTGTCATCGCTTCGTAGAGGTCCTTTGAACGCTCTAATGCCCCGACATATTTGTCTGTAAGTCCACAAGATTTAATATCCTCTGGCACTTCATAGCCGTGACACGGGGTTAAGGATTGCCACTCTATTGTTAATAGCCGATGACGTTGCATATCACGAAAGCCACCATAATCTGACAGAATGTCAAAGCGGTAGTTAAGCCGTTCAAGCGCACGACCCGGGCGATGTCGCCGATTGGTGCGGTCCCCCACATAGCTTCTAGCTAGGCTGTATTTCTCATCGCTAGTCATTCGGTCAATGACTGAGATTAGCTGCGCCTCGCCTAGTTGGCTCTGCGAGTACAGCATCGCCGCCAACATTTTTCGCTCTCCGTCAGGATCCCAGTCTATTAGGCATACCTCATCGACGCTTGTGGGCTCAATTTCGTTTAGCAATTCACTCGAAGCCAAAGCCACAGCTTCGCGATTTTCTGCCATGTAGTTGGACCACGCGATCCCCCTGTCTTCGATATCTACTCTTCTCAGAAATGATGGAATAACTTTTCGCAACTCCATGAGCATCATTTCGGAGTAGGCTCTGGCTTCTGGCAGCGGATGAGCGCGCATTCGTAACAAGAGCGCCTCATATCCTTGACCCGTTCCATAAATCCCAACATTGGACAAGCTTGCGGCCGGCAATAGGCCTCGGACGGCATCAAACGATTTTGCTCGAATAGTCTGTCGGTAAGCTAAGTCCCCGATTTCATTACCTTGCGGCGTTGCCAGTTTATAGAACTCCTGCATTTCCGGTACGAGCTGGGCATAGCGGTCGAAGATGCGATCGATATCCCCCACGTATCGGGTTCCGAGGTTCGATGCAAGGACGTCGGGATCTCGGTAGTATCGGTACCTACCATCTAAGCGCCTGTCATAACTCAGGTATCGGGTTGACTGCTCTAGGTAGGACATCAATCTACCCCGCTCAAGAATTTTTGTCAGAAGGTTAGACGATTGTTCACATGCTAGATGAACTCCGCCCAACTGAGCTACCGAGTCATCTCCGTACTCTACAAATACTCTCTGATAAAGCTCTTCTGCTTTGGCGAGCCCAACAGTTGCATCAATGGAATGATCCCCGGATATGTCTAAGTCATCGACGAATTCATCTAGGAATAGGCGCCGCAAGCTCTTATGAGTTCGGCTATACCGTGCGAACAAGGCACCCTTGACGACTTCGGGTAAATTAACTAAGGCGAATACTGGTTGATCTAAATTCGTAAAATATCGTCGCAGCACATCTTCTTCATCTGTTGAGAAAGTTTCTGATGCGTAGTTATTCACAGCCTATATCCAAGAGTTTTGGTTCGAGTTCCAAATCGTAGAAGGTTTCGGAGCATTAGAGGAGGACCCTCAACGAGTCATCTAAAAAATAGACGGATAATTAAGCTGAGCTAGAACACCACAGTTAGGGCGTCAGGTAAAACTTGAAGCTTAATAGCCTTAAAGTTACCGACTTTCTGACCATCTAAATACACATTACTTAAAGCACCTGACGTTGTGGACCAAGCCGACTTCTGAGATACCTTAATCTTCGGATGCGGAATGTGATCTCCAGTTCGAATCCGTTGGCGAGCGATAACCCGCTGTCCCAGCGGTAGCGCCCCTTCGAGGATGTCAACTTTGCCGTCGTTAGGGTGGGCTCGAGGCGCTACGCGCCAAGGCCCAATCCATTCACTATTCATGACAGCTGCAGCATTTCCATGCCACAGTCGGTTCCTAATTAACATGTGTGAACAAAACCAGCTGGTTTGTTCATCCAGTCGTACCTCTACTAAATCCATACTCACTGTCTGCGCTTTTTCGCCTTTGAGTCTGTTGATTCCGCCTACCGGAGCACCCACGGCGCGCCACAAGTCACCGTTCAATAACCCAAAGACAGGAAAAGGTGTGCCAATGCGCATGCATTCCAGAACAACGGTCCGTAACTCACTGTCAGACTCTATGACCACACCGGATTCGGGTAGAGAGCCGACCTGACCCCACGGCTGACCATTTTTTATAGTCATGTCGGTTTGACATCCTGAGTAGTCGTTACTTCAGGCACTTCGGTCTCCCCTAGTCGAGTCGCGATCGCAACAACACCTCGGTCTAAAGCTTTAATGCTTTGGCGAGCTGTCCGGGCTGTTTCAGAATTCGTAGTAACTTCGGCGATCTGGGACAGCAAATCTACGACCTGCCTGATATGGCGCACAAAGTCTCCAGCTACTAAGAAGTCTTTGTCAAGGACTTCGTCTAACGAGTGACCGGCTGCCCAACCGTGCACCGCAGAAAATAGGGTTGGGTCCGGTGACCTAGTTACTGACAATCCGCGCTTTGCTTCTTCTACTCTCAGTCTTGACCAAAGCCGATCGATACTCTTTGCCCTCGTTCTGAGCATGACATTTGGGTACCATGGAGACGGCGGCTCAACTCGACTTCGATGCTCGTAAGTCAATAGAGAGGCTAAACCGGCTAACGAACTTGGATCCAAGCCATCAAAGTATCCATGTTCGATACATAGCACTATCAATAGATCTGATTCGTTGAAGACTCTTTGTAATCGTTCGCCCGCTGGCCTGAGTGACCAGCCCTCAACACAATCAAACTTTTCTAACACCTCGATGATTAGGTCAAGGGTTCTGCCTAAGCCGCCATCCGCGGTTTTAATTTGCTTTTCAAGGACCCTTATGTCCATCCGAGCATTTGCTGCCTTTCTTTGAATTTGCTTCTTTCCAAAGGTCGCTCGATTATTCTTAGAATTCGGCGTTGCTGGTGAAATTTCCTTTTCACTAATGTGCCGTTTCATGGCGTTGCTTGCAGCACGCTGAAACTCACGTCTATTTGGTGCGAACGGTTTTGGTAGAGCGACCTGATCCAAAACCTCAGGTAGTTCTTCGAAGTCACTTGATGTAATCAGTAAGGTCTTACCTCGGGTTGTGACTACCCTTAATCTTGTTGAGCCATCTCGACGCGTGCTCGTGCCAATCACTAGTAATAGTCGGTGGCCACTTTGGCGATTGTGGGTTATCAACGAGCCTGGTTCGATTTTTTTGAGTGCCTTGTTTAATTGTCCTGACCCAATCGCATTAGGACGTTGCACATTTGGCTCTCTCTGCTGATTCGTGTCTAGTTCAGATTCGCTAAGTCTTAGCTTTTCTCTAGCCTTCTCCACTTTCCGCATCCAACCGGCGACTCTTCTATTCGAGCGAAACTGAGCGAAGGAAAGCTGCAACAAGTCAATTGCGTCTTGTCGGTTTTTCTGGGCCATTAGATTGACCGCCATATTGTAAGTCGGTCGAAATGATGACTCAAGCTCAAAATCTTTATTAGCAGCGAGCTCAGCTATCTGCTGGTAGGACTCGTAAGGGCTCCAGAGTGTGTATGCATGGCCTACTGAGTCAATACCGCGTCTTCCTGCCCGACCGGTTAGCTGTGCGTACTCTGACGCAGTTAACGCAACGTGACCTTCCCCACGGAATCTGCTGATCTGTTCGATTACGACGGAGCGTGCCGGCAGATTTACGCCGAGTGCGAGTGTTTCAGTCGCGAAGACTGTCTTGAGGAGCCCGGCAGCAAAGCAATCTTCTACTGCCTCTTTAAAAGGTGCTACCATTCCTGCGTGATGAGCTGCTACACCACACTGAAGGCCTTCTAACCATTCGTGGTATCCAAGCAGCACCAAATCCTCGTCAGTGAGGCCGGCGCAATGCTCTTCCGCTATAGCTTCTACAACGCGTTGTTGTCGGCCATCTAAGAAAGTTACTCCCTGGTCTACACAGCTACGAACAGCTTCTTCACAACCCTTTCTTGAAAAAATAAAGATGATTGCAGGTAACTGATTTCGATCATCGAGATGTCTTAGAATTTCTGCTCTACGCGGTCGGCCCGCTCGACTTCCTCTTTGCCGGCCGTCACGCTGTCGAGCACCGCCCGCCTTTGCCAGGTACCTTTCAACTTCTGGGTTCGGAAATCCATCACTTAGTGTCCGAAAATCTCGTAGACGTCTACTTCCTTTTTCGTAAAGCAAGTAGTGATCATGCAGTGCAACTGGCCGTGTTCGTTCAACTACACAGGCACAATATCCCCGAACCGCGCTGATCCAGTCGGATACCTCATCAGCATTGCTCACAGTAGCTGATAGGCAGACGAGGTTTACATGCTTCGGAAGTTGAATAATGACCTCTTCCCAGACTGGTCCTCGGTATGGATCTTGCAAGTAATGGACTTCGTCTAAGATGACCAGACCTAAGTTTCCTAAACGATCAGAGTCCGCATAGATCATATTGCGAAGGACCTCTGTGGTCATAACAACCACTGCCGCGTCTCCGCGAATACTATTATCACCTGTAAGAAGCCCGACGTTTTCTTTTCCGAGCCATTTAGTTAAATCCTTCATTTTCTGATTCGACAGAGCTTTAATGGGAGTCGTATAGATCACGGTCTCGCCGCGTGCTAGCGCAGCCGAAATGCCATACTCGGCGACTAAGGTTTTACCTGACGACGTTGGAGCAGCGACCAGTACCGACTCGTTTGCGTCGATGGAGTCGAATGCTTTTAGTTGAAATGGGTCAGGTGAAAAACCAATCCTTTGAATCAGGTTGTCTCGAAGAGTAGCTCGATCAGATTTCGTCACTGTCACCGCGCTTCGACCGAGGAACCCAACCATGTTTTCGTCGCGTTGATACGTAACCAATCAGGATAGATAATTCAAAAAATACGCATAGAGGGATAGCTAACGTCGCCAGGGAAATGGGGTCACCTGATGGAGTAATTATGGCAGCGGCTGCAACTATGCCCACTATGCAAAATCTTCGAGCTTTCCTCAGTTGCTGAGGTCGTAGGATTCCAACCAGCTGAAGGAACACTAGAAGAATCGGAAATTGGAAGCCGATTCCAAATGCGAACATCATGTAAGTGATAAGGCCGAGATAAGAGCCAGGCGAGAACATTGGGTCTACTTGGCTTCCGCCGAATGAGATAAGAAAACTTAGAGCTCTCTCAAACGTGTTGTATGCGAGATATGCCCCCAATCCGAACAACGTTAGGCCGCTGATGATGAATGGCAGAGTGAGTCTCTTCTCTCGCCGTTGTAATGCGGGAGTTACAAATCGCCATAAGTTCCATAACAGAATGGGCATAGCTAATACCAATCCGACATATATAGAAACTTTAATTCGTGTTCTGAAGCCATCGAGCGGATCTAGAATCACAAGGTTGCACGGGCGATCAAAGCCTTGCTGAATCAAGACCCTACAATACGGCGGAAGAAAGACATTCTGTAGAAGCCAGTCATAAACCAAAACACCGACAAATGAGCTTACAGTCAAAGCAACGACGCAGTAGATAAGCCTGCGACGGAGTTCGGCTAAGTGATCCCAGAATGACATGGAACGGTCCGTAGAAGTTCTTTTGAAAGATAGCCTCACGAAGGATCCTTGTCATCGCCTTTGATGTCATCGATCTCTTCCAATGATCTTTCGTTAGATGATTTAGCTAAAAATTCGTCATGTTCCGATGTCACGACGCTGTTGTTAACAGCTTCATCTAGGTCATTCTTTAGTGAACGGCTGAAGTGCTTTAGTTTGGCTAACCCCGCAGCAGCGCGTCTAACGGCGTCAGGCATCTGTCTCGGACCCAGAGCGACTAATGCCACAAAACCTATGATTAACACTTCGTTAGGAGTGAGATTCACGTCTTAAAGACTACGTGGGATCGAGGCATACAACGCATCCTAAAAGTTTTCACTTGATTTCTCTTTTAAAGGCCTGATCAGCGAACTTACATGTTCTAAAGGCTCTTTTAAGGAATCAGTCGCACTCACAAAGGCCTCAATGGACTCAACTGTCCTTTGGGTCTCCGCAGCTAGTGAGTCAATCTTTCGATACATGAGTGCACTCCCGATCACAAAGACCAGGGGCGGGAGCACCAACAGAGAACTCATGCCTCAACCATCTTTCCGATTTTCGGGAACAACTTTTAACAGTTTAGAGACCGAATTGCGTTTCAAAGCGGCAAAATGAATTCGTGGAGCAAAAATTCGCCTCTCTTCGAGACTGTCCGGTGCTGTTTGCCCATCGAGGCGCAAGTGCACATGCGGCAGAGAATACTTTAGAGGCCTTCCATCTGGCTATGAAACTCGGAGCTACCGGCCTCGAATCTGATTTATGGGTGACTTCAGATGGAGTACCAGTGCTCAACCACGAGGGTTACATTAAGAAAGCGTTCCGACGCAAAGCTATCTCTGAACTCAGAAAAACTGAGCTACGTGAGCACATGTGCACTTTGGAGGATCTCTATATTCAATGTGGCTCATCGTTTGATCTATCACTTGATTTGAAGAATCCTGATGCATTAGAGCCTGCACTCAAAGTTGTTCGACGGTACTCAGCTGAAAGCAGGCTTTGGCTTTGCCACACAGATACGAACGTGCTTCGCACAATCAGGTCTCTGACCCCTGCTTATCTTGTTCATTCAACGAGATTGCGACATTTGAAGGAAGGACCCGAGCGACACGCGGCCTCTTTAGCGGAGTAAGGGATCGACGCTGTAAATTTTCATCATTCTGATTGGAGTGCCGGACTAACCACTTTGTTTCATCGGTTCAAAAGGTACTGCATCGGGTGGGACGCGCAATATGAGAGGGTCATTCGTAATCTTTATCTGATGGGAATCGATGGGATTCATAGTGATCACGTAGATCGTCTGGTAAGTGCTGGATCAGGTTGAGAACTAAAACCTCCTAGGGAATGTTAAATCTACTCAGTGGCCAAATACGGATGAATGGCTCACCGACTAGTAGTTCCGACGGAATTGATCCAAAGAAACGGCTATCGCTACTATTTTTACGATTGTCACCCATTACGAAATAGTGATCATCGGGAATCTTTGTACTCGGCAGGTCACTGGTGAATTCGCCTGACTGTAGATAAGGCTCCGACAGCAGCTTCCCATCAATATAAACCTCACCATCTCTTGAGCTAATTTCTTCCCCTGGCATCCCAATGACCCGCTTAATAAAATCGTTTATTTGCACATTGTCGAGAGTTGCTGGTTTACTGAACACGACTAAATCCCTGCGCTCGACTTCACCCAAGCTGAACGCCAGCTTGTTTACAACTATTCTGTCGCCTATCTCAAGGGTTGGCAGCATAGATCCGGATGGGATATAAAACGTCTGAACAACTGTCGCCTTAAGCACCAATGCAACCAATAGTGCACCGAAAAAAATGGATGACCATTCTAGACAAACTCTCCACATGGGTTTCTTCATGGTCTCATCCACAAATGAGTCATTATTGGGAGCATCATTAATTAAACGGCGCGATTGCCTGCTAGCCACATGGCAGCAGCTCCTAAATATTCACAGGCAAGTACGTCCTCGAAGAGTGGTCTATTCATTGACTGAATGTGTATGTTTGATTTACTGAGTAAATCTGAAATTGACGGGTCGCTATATCTTACCGCTGCGTGGCCGAGGCTTTCAATCTCCTGGCCAGACACATCTGATGGGATTGGTACGACTATCGGATGCGGAATCAGTTCGAGAAGAGTTCTGGTGTGGTGACTTACGCCTCGATGCCTTTCCCGCTTATCAGCGCTAGAAGCACGCACCGCTAATGCAACATTAGCCCCGAGCTTGCTTAATATTGTCGCATGCCCAACCAATTCCAATCCAGAAAAACCGAGCTTGGAATTGGTCCCCAGATGTCCGGGCCCACAACCAACTATCACGATGCTCTCATTTCTTTCTTTCAAAGCGAGCACACCCGAGGCCACTGTAACTGCCTCTATTTCGCCACCAAACGATTGTCCCGTAGTAACAGTAACACCGATAACGTCTGACTTTTTAGCCTCGAATATTATGTCACTTATTGCTAACGGAAGTGAGGCTTGATCTGTCATCACGAACCCAACTGGGGCGTTAAGATGTAGCGCAGTCGCTATGGCTATCGCCCCGACATGGCTATGAAGTTGGCATAAAAGGACTTTCATTCCGGTGAGATCTGAGACGTTCTGAGATTCATTATCCTGCTCTTCCCAGACGTCTGCTTGCAGTTGCTCTGACAAATAACGTGCTTTGAGTACCCGTCCCGGGCGCATCCGATCGCCTTGTTTTGAATCTAGGTTGAAATGGACAAGGTGATAACCGCCACTACCTAGATTAAGGTCAATCGCGGTCGTGTTCACGATGACTCGCTGACCGACTTCTACTAAGCCGATTATCTCAGTTAGTGAAGTGGCTTGGGTGCCATTATCGAGCAGGACCCGTTGAAGACCTTGTCGCTCCAGTTTGACGTGAGTAACTGTCCGCTGTTCAAACGATGACATCTGTCGACCATGTTGTCATAAAGATGCGATCAGTGCATCCACGCGATCATCTTCGTATCTGAATGGATCCTTGCAAATCACCGTCCGTTGAGCCTGATCATTCAACTTGAGATGAACCCAGTCCACCGTGTAATCCCTCTTTTGTTCCTTGGCTTTTCGAACAAATTCTCCTCTCAATTTCGCCCTCGTAGTCTGTGGAGCTGTATTCATAGCTAACTCGATATCTGAATCGTTGAGAATTGTTTCAACTAAGCCATTTTTTTGAAGCATAAAAAAGACGCCGCGTTGCCGATTAATGTCGTGATATTGTAAGTCTAAGAGCATGTTCTTTGGGTCTTCGAGGTTCAACTGATGTTTAAATCTGTAACGCTCCAACAAATGATATTTGATAACCCAGTCCACTTCTCTGTTAAGCCTTAATGGGTCATCCTCGATAGCTGTCATGCAGTGTTCCCACATCATTAAAGCTTTACGTTCCTCTTCATTAAGATCGTTGTGAACCGCGAAATCTAGAGCGCAATTCAGGTAATGACTTTGAATCTCGAAGGCGCTTAACTCTGCGCCGCTAGCTAGTCGCACTTTACGGCGACAGGTTATATCGTTACTTATCTCACGTATGGCCCGAATCGGGTTTTCGAGCGTCAGGTCGGGAAGCGACACTGTCGGGTCTTCCATCATTCGCAGCAACAGACACGTTGCACCTACCTTCAAGAAAGACGTATATTCGCTCATGTTCGAGTCACCCACGATGACGTGAAGGCGCCGGTACTTTTCGGCATCGGCGTGCGGCTCGTCTCTTGTGTTGATTATCGGTCGACTTCTCGTTGTAGCGCTCGACACTCCCTCCCAAATATGCTCTGAACGCTGAGCTATAGAGTACGAGACACCCTTAGCGCTTTGTAATACTTTTCCTGCGCCCGTATATATTAGCCGGCTGACCAAGAAAGGGATCAAGGTCTCAGAGTAGCTAGTGAAGTCTTCGTCAC
>CAJQGN010000032.1 GCA_905477545.1 uncultured Acidimicrobiales bacterium
GTCGAAGTCGTTCTCAGGCCAGCAAACGAAGTGTCAGAAGAACAATTCGAACGCGCCATAGAAATTATTCGAAACCGAGTTGACGCAATCGGCGTCGCTGAGCCTGATATCACCAGACAAGGCAACCAAGTTGTAATTCAATTACCTGGTGTAAAAGACAAGCAGCGAGCAGTTGATCTTGTTGGGCAGACAGCAGCTCTGGAATTTCGGCCAGTATCCGGAATTTATCCAGCCGAAACAAACGCAGCTGAACTTGGCCTTAGCGAAGAATCGTTAGCGCTTCTGACTGATATAGACAGTGATTCGTTAACAGAGCTAACGCTGTCAGACATTATTTCCGATTCAAGCGGAGAGGAAGATCTGGTATATAGCAACGTATTGTTTAGTGACAAAACCGGCGCTTATGTTTACTTTTTGAATGCTTCAGAACTAACCGGCGATGCCGTAGAGAACGCAGCGGCAACCTTCCAGGGGCAATGGATTGTCAACGTAGAATTCAATGACGAAGGCTCTGCAGGCTTTGATCAAATGGCCTCTGCCTATTTCGGACAGCAAGTAGCGATTGCTCTAGATGGAGTCGTTGAGTCATCACCAACAATTAATGCTCAAGAATTTGGCGGTACGGCAGTTATTAGCGGTTCATTTACTGAGCAAGAAGCTAAAGATCTCGCTTTGGTATTACGATTTGGCGCTCTCCCGGTTGAGTTCGAACAAGACGATGTCCGAACAGTTTCAGCCACCCTTGGCGATGGAACTCTCCGAGCTGGCGTAATTGCTGGAATAGTCGGCCTTGGGCTCGTTGCTCTGTACATGCTTCTCTACTACAAGTTGCTCGGGCTAGTAGCCGTCTGCAGCTTGGCTATTAGTGGTTCTATTCTCTGGTCGATAATTGCCTGGCTTGGTGAACGTCAGGGGCTAGCTCTGACTCTTGCAGGCGCCACAGGAATTATTGTGTCAATCGGTGTTCAAGTCGACTCGAACATTGTTTATTACGAGAGAATTAAAGAAGAAGTGCGTCGTGGTAGAGCTGTGAGAACGGCGGCCGACAAAACATTCAGCGGTGCTTTTTCGACCATAGTTTGGGCAGACCTTGCTTCGCTAATCAGCGCTGCAGTGCTTTACCAATTGACCACCGGAACGGTTCGCGGGTTTGCGTTATATCTAGGAATAGCGACGCTTATCGACATTGCAGTGTCCTACTTCTTTATGCGACCGCTAGTAGTAGTGATTGCGCGCAAGCTAGTCCGAGAAAAACCGAAACGAATAGGCATGTCTCATATCGATGTTGAGGTGACCCAGTGATCAAAATACTTCGATTGATGTACCGAGGCGATAACAAGTGGGACTTCATGTCTGCCTGCCGCCGCGTCGCCATAGGGTCAGCGGCGGTAGTTCTTGTTTGCCTGATAGCTATTGTGGCCAGAGGGCTGAATCTCGGAATTGAGTTCGAAGGTGGTTCTGTTTGGGAGATTCCAGCAAAGGCTTCTGTTGAACTAGAAACAATTGAAAATGCTGCTTTAGATGCCGGTCTTACGGACTCGCGCGTCCAAAAAATAACCGGCGGTGAGGATATCTTTAGAGTACGAGCCGGGTCGACGCTAACAGAGAAAGAAAGTTCTATTGTTTCTGCTTTGGCCACAGCTGCTTCAGTAGATGCAGAATCGATCAGCACTCGAGCAGTTAGCGCTTCCTTCGGTGATCAAGTGGCCGGTAAAGCTCGAAGGGCCTTAGTAGTATTTCTGGCTTTAATCGCTTTGTACCTGACACTTCGATTCGAGTGGAGAATGGCGTTGGGAGCTCTTGTAGCTTTGTTCCACGACCTGGCAATAACTGTCGGCGTCTATGCCATATTTCAGATTGAAGTGACTCCAGCTACCGTTGTCGCGTTCTTGACGATTATGGGTTATTCGCTGTACGACACAATTGTGGTGTTCGATCGCGCTAGTGAAAATAAAAAAGCACTATCGGCTAAAAGTCGGATTACATACCGAAACTTGGCGAACGTCTCATTGAACCAAGTGATAATGCGATCAATAAACACCACTATTACCTCTGTGCTGCCAGTTGCCTCACTCCTAGTTGTTGGCTCATTGATTATGGGCGCTACAAGCCTTCAAGAGTTTGCCATTGCCTTGCTTGTAGGACTGATAGCCGGAGCTTATAGCTCCTTGTTTGTAGCGATGCCTTTTGTGACTGTGCTCAAAGAAAGAGAGCCGCACTGGGTGGCAATGCAAGAAGCTGCGAATATTCGAGGGACAGAGGACACTTCGAGTGAAGCAGCTGCCCTCTTAGCAGCTGGTCAATATAAACGAAATGTGTCACCGCGCCCTCGCAAAATAGGCAAAAAACGGTAAATAGTTAATCAAACCGTGAGTGAATCTATCCAACTGCAAATGACCTGTTCAAGTTCTATAACAACTACAGAAATAAAAGCGGATTTGGTTATGAAGATGGTTCTTTAAGAAAACTAATTCCTGGCGTCCGAAGGAATAGATACCCGCAGGAGAAGATTTGTGGTCCACTGTGACTGATAACTATTTCTCATTCCTTCGGCCTAAGTGAAAAGGAGGTAACGATGGCGGCTGTTTCAAGAGTGCTTCCATGGCGACGCGCATCTGCACCTGTTCACACTGAGATTCAAGGAGTGGTTGATCGCTATAAGGCCAGATGGCCTCGCTATCCGGCAGATCTGATCAATAATGCCTATGGTACAGCGGTACTAGCGCATAAAGGTCAACGAAGAAAATCAGGCGAAAGTTACATCATTCACCCAGTGGCGGTGGCGTCAGTAGTCGCTGAAATGGGGCTTGACGACGTGTCGATAGCAGCGGCGCTGCTTCACGACGCAGTCGAAGACACAGGAATTGAACTAATTGAAATACGCGAGAAGTTCGGATCGGACGTAGCAGCAATAGTAGATGGGGTAACTAAACTTGATCGCGTCAGTTTCGCCACGAAAGAGGCACAGCAGGCAGCGACGCTAAGAAAAATGCTTTTGGCAATGGCGCGAGATATGCGGGTCCTGCTAATAAAACTTGCAGACAGATTGCATAACATGCGAACGATAGGAGCATTAGAAAGATCTAAACAAGAACAAATTGCGAGAGAAACGTTGGATATATACGCCCCGTTAGCTCACCGACTTGGAATGCAAGAAGTTCGAGCTGAGCTTGAGGACCTTGCTTTCGCTGCTTTGTACCCCAAAAGATATGCTGAAATTGACCGTCTTCTAGCTGAACGGACCGTGGAACAAGACAGATACGTTGACAAACTATTGATAGAGATTCGCAGTCGACTAGCAAAAACGTCTGTAGAAGGCACAGTCACAGGTCGCGAGAAACACCATTGGGGCGTCTACGAAAAGATGGTCGTGAACGGTCGTTCCTTCGATGAAATTTTTGATTTAGTTGGAATCAGAGTAATCGTCCCGACAGTTCGAGAGGCCTACGCTGCTTTAGGCACCATTCATGCCACTTGGAGACCTGTGAGCGGTCGTTTCAAAGACTATATAGCGATGCCCAAGTTCAACTTTTATCAATCCTTACACACAACCGTTGTAGGGCCGGAAGGAACTGCAGTCGAACTGCAGATAAGAACAATTGAGATGCATCACCGTGCCGAACATGGCGTCGCTGCTCATTGGCGCTACAAGGGTCCAACAGATCCCAATTCAGAGGATATGCCTTGGCTAACAAACATCGTTGACTGGCAAAACGAGACTGACGATCCAGAAGAGTTCATGGAAACTCTTAAAGTTGATCTCGAGCAAGACGAAGTATACGTATTTACCCCTAAGGGTGATGTCATTACTCTTGCCACTCGAGCTACCCCTATCGATTTCGCGTATGCGATTCACACTGATATTGGTGACGCTACGATTGGGTCAAAAATCGATGGCCGGCTAGTTCCCTTGGACCGGGAATTGCGTTCCGGCGACACAGTAGAAATCTTTACCTCTAAAATCGAAAACCCCCACCCATCCCGAGACTGGCTGGATATAGCTACGACGCCCAAAGCGCAGAATCGGATAAGGCAATGGTTCGCTAGATCCGAACGCGAAGAATTGGTTGAACTTGGACGCGACCTTGTTACCGATGCATTGAGGGCAGAGGGGCTAAGAGCTCAACCTCTCATTGACAGTGAAGAACTCCGCCAAGTTAGCCAAGACTATGGCCGCAACGAACTTGAACTTCTTTTCGAGTCGGTAGCGAAGGAAGATCTACAGGCTGAGGTTATAGCGAAAAAACTAGTTGCTCATCTAAGAAGTGGCAGCGCAGACCAAAAATTACCGGCTAGACCAGCACAAGACCGTGGAGCCCGAAGGCGCCAAACAACAGGAGTTCACGTAGAAGGGCTCGATGATTCTCTGGTGCGCCTTGCTGGCTGCTGCAACCCGCTCCCTAGAGATGAGATACTTGGATTCGCCACTCGCGGTCGAGGTATCTCTATCCACAGAAGCGATTGCAGTAATGCTGCGGAACTTGTAGATGCGTCTGGTGTGCGTCAAGTAGAAGCGGTTTGGGACAATGCGTTCACCGGACAATTTGTTGTTTCGATCGAAATTCGCGCCCTCGACCGTGACCACCTTCTCGTTGATGTCGTGAGAGTCATCTCTGAACATTATGTGAGTATCTCTAGCGCAACTACCTTTACTGGCGATGACCAGGTGTCGGTTATGCAATTCGAAATTGAGATAGGAGACCCGATACTCCTCGACCAGTTACTAGCAGCAGTAAGAGAAATCGCCGGAGTATTCGATGCGTATCGGATTCTTTCCAGTGCTCCACGGAGCTCTTCATAAAACCCATGCCAGAAAACGCAGAAATAAATATCTGACGGCTAGCTGTCGCGGAGATAGGCCCTCAACCGCCTAACATGAACTAGTCAGCAGTCCATCTTCTTTCATCCGGGTACAGAGTATTCTTGCATGTCGACAAAGCCCAACAGCTTCCAAACACCGATCGGTACGAGCGATTTGTTGCCGCTTGGCTCCGCTCGTTGGCAGGCCACTTTACAATTGTTTAAAGAGGTGTCCACTCGTTCCGGTTTCGGTTATCTCAGTACCCCAATCTTTGAAGACATAGGCGTCTTCTCGCGAGTTGGAGAAGGTACCGATGTCGTCCGAAAAGAGATGTACGAATTTTTGGACAAAAGTGATCGTCGATTAGCTTTACGGCCAGAAGGCACCGCTGCTGTTTGCAGAGCTTTTGTCCAGCATCATCCGGTCACTCCCTGGAAAGTTTACTATCACGGTCCTTTTTTTCGATACGAGGCACCTCAGGCAGGCCGTTACAGACAGTTTCACCAACTCGGAATCGAGACTCTTGGGTCCGATGATCCGGACGCAGACGTCGAGGTAATGGCCTTAGCCTGGGAAATGTTTCAAAAAATGGGGCTGAGGCAGATAGAACTTTCATTAAATTCGATGGGGGATGGCGACACTAGGGCGAACTACGCTGAAGCCCTGACGGACTACTTGAACCGGCACAGAGATGCTATCGACGAAGAGGATAGAGAAAAAATTTCTGACCACCCAATGCGGGTTTTGGATTCAAAGCGAAGAGCGACGAGAAAAGTTACTGACGAAGCTCCAAAGATAAGCGACTTCCTAAGTGCGAGCGCCATAGCTCATTTTGATCGAGTGCAAGATGGTTTGACGGCACTAGGTATTGCCTACAAAGTCGAGCCGCGTCTAGTGCGAGGACTCGACTACTACACCCACACAACTTTCGAATTCCAAAGCAAAGCACTTTCAGCAGCTCAAAATACAATCTGCGGGGGAGGGCGCTATAACGGATTAGTCGAAGAGTTAGGCGGTCCCGTTACCCCCGGAATCGGATTCGGTATGGGTATTGAACGACTATTATTAGCCTGTGACGCTGAAGACGTCTTTCCTGCTCCGAAATCGAGCCTTGATGTTTGGGTAATCGATGTAGCAGGAGGCTCTCATGCCCGAGATATAACCTATGAACTGAGAAGTCATGGCGTAAACGCGGATCGGTCTTTCGATAGTCGATCAATGCGGAGCCAGATGCGCAGCGCAAACAGATCTGGAGCTCCGATAGCTTTGATCGTTGGCGAAGATGAAGTAGCCGCTGGCAACGTCGCGCTTAGATCTATGTTGGATAACCCCGTAGAGCAAATTTTGATACCCCGTGACCAAATCGCTGCTGAGGTACTTCGTTCCCTCAGCAATCGGTCCTACAAATAGAGCCTAACTAGCTTTCGGAGCCCCTGATGACTATGAGAACTGATTACTGCGGTCGACTTTCAAGTAACGATATTGGCCGGACAGTCACTGTTTGCGGCTGGGTCGCGAAGCGACGCGAGCACGGAGAATTTTTAGCATTCGTAGATTTACGTGACCGTACGGGTTTGATTCAATGTGTCGTCGACCATGCACACGAAATAAGAAGTGAATATGTACTTGCTGTCACCGGAGTTGTTCGCCCTAGACCTGATGACACTATTAACGCCGACTTAGCAACGGGTGATATTGAGATCGGTGACGCTAGCGTTAAAATTTTGTCGCAGTCAGATCCAGTGCCGTTCCAGATTGACCGAGCCGCAGAAGTTGACGAAACACTGAGAATGAGACATCGTTATCTAGATTTACGAACTCAACGTATGCAAACTAATTTACGGAGACGGGCTCAAGTAAACGGTGCTATCAGAAGCTCAATGGAGTCTCAAGAATTCCTGGAAGTGGAAACCCCGATGTTGATTGCCTCTACCCCAGAAGGGGCAAGAGATTTCGTTGTACCCAGCAGATTGCATGCCGGCACTTTCTACGCCCTCCCACAAAGCCCTCAGCTGTTTAAGCAATTGTGCATGGTAGGAGGAATTGATCGTTATTACCAAATAGCGAGATGTATGCGTGATGAAGATTTGCGTGCGGACAGACAATTCGAATTCAGTCAACTAGACATGGAGATGAGTTTCGCAGACGGTGATGATGTTCGAGAAATAGTTTCTATAGCGATAGCTGACGCAACTGAAGTTGTCACCGGTAATCGGCCCGGGTCGATTCCGTCTATGACCTGGTTGGATGCAATGGACAATTATGGCTCAGATAAACCTGACATTCGTTTCGGCATGCAGCTAACAGAACTCTCCGAGATCTTCGCAGAAACCGACTTTAATGCTTTTAAAGCACCTTCTGTGAAAGGCATTCGACTCCCCGGTGGGGGCGACACGACAAGAAATCGTTTAGACCAACTCACCGATCGGGCAAAGGGCTGGGGAGCAAAGGGTCTTGTCTGGATCAAAGTAGGAGCTAACGGAGAAGTTAACTCTCCGGTTGCGAAATTCATGAGCGAATCAGAAATCGCTGGAGTACTAAAGGAGTTAGATGCTGAAGAGGGAGACATCTGTTTCATCGTCGCCGATAAGTGGCGCCGAACTGTTCATGTGCTTGGCCTGCTTCGATTAGAACTCGGCCGTCCTCCGGTTAATGAAGGCGGCTATAACTTTTTGTGGGTCACTGATTTCCCATTATTTGAATCAATTAGCGAAGATGGTTCGCCAGTACCGGCTCACCATCCATTTACGATGCCGCATGAAGAAGATATTTCTCTGCTGAGCGCAAAAGATGATGACACGGAAAAACTTTTGGAGATTCGATCGCAGGCCTATGATCTTGTCCTAAACGGGTGGGAACTCGGTTCGGGAAGCGTTCGTATTCACCAGCGCGAATTACAGCAGCAAATATTTGAACTCTTAGGAATAAATGAAGAGGAGGCACAAGCGAAGTTCGGTTTCTTGATGAACGCATTCCGATATGGTGCTCCTCCTCACGCTGGCTTTGCATTTGGCATAGACAGGCTGACGGCTCTGCTCTCAGGCGAAGAGAACATTCGAGAAGTTATTGCCTTTCCTAAAAGCCAATCGGGCGCTGACCCATTGACCGAAGCCCCGACAGAAATTGACCCCGGGCAGCTCAATGAACTTGGTTTACGGCTGCTACCACCGGTTACGTGACCCAAAAAGGTCGTCGCACCTACTAAGTTCTTGGTGTGGATGATCTGTTTAGTGCTGCTGCATCAGAAAAACTACGGCTACGTGCTCCCCTCGCTGCGAGGCTGCGCCCGCAGTCATTGAAAGAAATAGAAGGCCAGGAGCATCTCCTTAGTGGTTCGGCGCCGCTAAAGGCCTTAATTGAAGCAGATAAGCTAACCTCGGTTATCCTTTGGGGGCCTCCAGGGTGCGGTAAAACTAGTTTGGCGAGACTCATAGCGCATCACACAGCAAAAGATTTTGTGACGCTGTCGGCGGTGTCCGCCTCAGTGAAAGATGTTCGATCAATTATTGAAGCTGCAGGTCGGAGACTCGGTGAACATGGAATTGGAACAATTCTGTTCCTGGACGAAGTCCACAGGTTCAACAAAAGCCAACAGGATGCGCTGCTTCCATCAGTCGAGGACGGCTTGTTGGTTCTAATTGGTGCAACAACTGAAAACCCTTATTTCGAAGTGAACGCGCCGTTGCTCTCCCGCTCGAATTTGTTTCGTATGAATCCGCTTAGCGGAACAGCTGTTTCGAAGTTGTTGCACAAAGCAGTTGAAGCCGAGGGTTCTCAAGCAAACGAAGACGCGATCGAACATCTGGCTCAGCGATCAGGTGGAGACGCCCGAAGAGCCTTGACTGCGCTAGAAGTAGCTCTGGTCCTAGCAGAACAAAACAATGAGACTGTTAGTTTACGACACGCAGAACTCGCATTAGATGAAAGAGCTCATCGGTATGGTACCGATGAACATTACGACGTTATTTCAGCATTCATTAAGTCCATAAGAGGCTCTGATGTAGACGCAGGCCTCTATTGGCTCGCTCGTATGTTGGAGGCCGGTGAAGACGCAAAATATATTGCTCGGCGACTAGTAATTCTTGCATCTGAAGACATTGGTATGGCTGACCCTCAGTCTTTGCTAATCGCTGACGCAGCAGCCAGAGCAGTAGAATTTGTGGGATTGCCAGAGGCGCAACTTAATCTCGCCCAAGCAGTAATTCATCTTGCTACTGCTCCTAAATCTTGCACTGCTAAGGCCGCATTGCACCTAGCTATTTCTGATGTCCGCGATGGCAAAGGGCGAGAAGTTCCAATCCACTTACGGGATGGAACATACGCAGGTGCAAAAGGGTTAGGACACGGACAGGGGTATATCTATCCCCATAACGATCCAAAAGGATGGGTTGAGCAGCAGCATCTACCGGTTGAACTGACGGGCACTATTTATTATCAGCCAACAAACCACGGATTTGAAGCGAAAGTTAGTGAACGGATGGCGGAATTGAGTCCAGATGAGAAGATAACAGACTTATGAGCGCCGGTGATCTTGTGGTTGTCGTAGTTACTATTACCGCTATCGTCGGAATGGCTATTTTACTAATAGTGCTGAACCGGCTAATCGTAGTTATGAAAGACTTGAGAGCTGCTGCTGACCGATTGACTAAAGAAGCATGGCCGACAGTTGATGATCTCCGCTCGACTGTAGATCTAGCTGATAGGGAACTTGAGAGACTAAGTGACGTAATAGGCAGCGCTGAGATTATTTCAAATAATTTATTTTCTTTAGGTCGAAAAATTTCTAAATCTGCTGCGTTGCCTTTCATAAAGGCTAAATCGCTCCTTGCAGGATTTCGATCGGCCCTATCACGTCTCACTAATTAAACTAGTATTTCTCCTCGATTCGCTATGATTATAGGGTGCTTAAACGTTTACGATGGATGCTCCTCGGGTCCTTATTTGGAGCTGGTGGTTCTGTGTGGCTCAAAAACCGTTACCGGTACTTAGCTAATAGGTACGCACCGGTCCGTGGGACTGTCACCGTAGCCGGCGCCGCTCGACGAGTTTCTCGAGACCTAAGAGACGCTTGGTCAGACGGCAGAAAAGAAATGAAAAGCACGGAAACTAGGCTAAAAGATTCAAGATTCAATTAAATAGTGCAGACTTCGGTCCGATAATGGCGGCGTGGGCTAGACCCATCGCTACGCTCTTCTTACATGGAAGCAGCACAGCTACGCGATGCGTTCTCCACATTTTGGGGAGACCGAGGTCACCAAGTGCGAGAATCAGCGAGCCTGATACCTCACGAATCGTCACTTTTGTTTACCGTCGCTGGCATGGTCCCGTTCATGCCCTATTTTTTGGGGGAAGAAACTCCACCAACTACGCGGCTATGCACAGTGCAGAAGTGCGTTCGCGCAGGTGGAAAGCATAACGATCTTGACGACATAGGAAGAACTAATAGGCATTTCACTTTTTTCGAGATGATGGGTAATTTTAGTTTTGGTGACTATTTCAAAAAAGAAGCTATTCCATGGGCCTGGGAATTTGTTACTGAGGTTCTCGGATTAGACCCCGAGAAGCTGTGGGTAACAGTTCACGTCAGTGATAATGACGCAGAAGAAATTTGGAAAAATTCAGTTGGAGTGAGTAGCGAACGAATTCAACGTTTAGACAAAGATAATTGGTGGGCTGCGGGCGACACAGGACCCTGCGGGCCTTGCAGCGAGATTTTCTATGACTTGGGCGCTGAATTTGGTGAAGATGGGGGACCGGCTGATGGAAGCGAAGATCGTTTCATTGAAGTGTGGAACTTGGTCTTTATGCAGTACGCAAACGACGGCACTGGTGAGTTAAAAGATCTCCCTAAGACCGGAATCGATACAGGCGCCGGGTTAGAACGACTCTTAGCAGTTCTTCAAGGTAAATCCTCTGCCTGGGATATTGACCTCTTCGCCCCGTTACTTCGAGAAGCAGAAGCAATTACAGGTATTGCCTACGGACAAAACATCGAGAGCGATGTTTCGATGCGGATTTTCGCTGACCACGCGCGCGCCACAGCGATGTTAATAAGCGACGGCGTTTTTCCCTCGAACGAAGACAGGGGATACGTATTA
>CAJQGN010000033.1 GCA_905477545.1 uncultured Acidimicrobiales bacterium
ATCTCCATACCTTCCCATTCCTTCAACACTCATCGATGCGACCATCGAAGCTGCCATCTCACTAGCCTTACCCCACAATGGTGTATCCACTGCTCCAGGTTCAATAACGCTGACCTTAGGCCCATCCGATCCTAGCTCACGCCGAAAAGAGTCAGCCAGACCCGACAACGCGTGTTTGCTGGCAGCGTATGGACCCAACAATGGCATTCCTATCCGGGAGTTAATTGACCCAATTATGATGATCCGAGGGTCACTCGCACGGCGCATCAACGGCATGGTTGCTCGCAGCAATCGAACCACACCAAAAACATTAGTTTCGAATTGCTCCCGCCAATCCTCAATGCTGGCAAACTCAATCGGACCTGCCTTAACAATCCCAGCGTTAGCTACCAGCACATCCAAATCACAAGCTTCATGACTCTGCGAAATTTGTTCTACTGCTAAGGCAACTTGTTCTTCACTTCTCACATCAAGCACTAAAGGTTCTATTCCGTTAACTTGCTTCAGACGAAAATAGTCATCCTTATTTCGAACTCCCGCCCAAACGCGCCAATTACTTTCCGCAAATAAATGAGCAGCCGCTTGGCCGATTCCAGAACTCGCACCGGTAATCAGAACTGACTTAGTCCGTCTTTGGAAATTCACCTAGCGCTACTCCACCACTAAATCAGCGAACTTATCTCGAAGCGTTCGCTTCGAGAATTTCCCTGTAGAGGTCTTCGGCACCTCATCAATGAATCGCGTTAGGCTGGGAAGCCACCATTTAGCCATTCGCGGAGTTAGAAATTCAAGAAGCTCCTCATGAGTCATAACTTCATCTTTCTTCAAAACGACACAAGCCATAGGGCTTTCCATCCAACGTTTTGAAGCGACTGCAATAACAGCAGCCTCGGCTACTTTGGGATGACTCATAATCTCGTTTTCAATGTCGACTGAACTAATCCATTCGCCACCAGACTTAATTAGATCTTTGGTTCGATCCACCAAGCTTATGTAACCGCTCTCACTGCAGGTAGCCACGTCACCAGTTCTTAGCCAACCATCTGAGGTGAACGAATCAGTTGCATCGGGACGCTTATAATAATTCGCCGTTACAAACGGGCCGCGAACTTGCAACTCACCGCTCGATTCCCCATCCCACTGCATCTCATTTGTCGAACCAGGCTCGCAGATACGAAATTCAACCGATGGGACAATAGTTCCAACTGAAGAACGAATGTCGGCCTTTGATTCTTCATCAAGATCTCTATCCGAAGACTTAACATGAGCTATCGCTGCTAACGGACTGGTCTCAGTCATTCCCCATGCTTGAAGTAACGGTAACCCAACCTTCATCCTGAATTCCTCCGACAAGGACTTCGGTACAGCTGAACCACCGCAGGCGATTGCTCTCAAGTCCGGTAGGTGTCTTCCAGCTAACTCAGGTAGCACGCCCATCCAAATAGTCGGCACACCTGCTGTGATCGTAACTTTTTCTGACTCCAGAAGCCGAGCGATTGGTTCAGCTTGAAGATTAGGACCAGGGTTAACTAATGTTGCTCCTACTGCTACCGCAGCATGCTGAAGGCCCCACGAATTAACGTGAAACATTGGAACGACCGGCAAAATAACATCAGATTCCCTTATTCCAAGAACGTCCGCCGACATCGTGCTCAAGGTATGAAGATATGTGGAACGGTGGCTATAGACAACCCCCTTCGGGTTGCCAGTAGTTCCGCTGGTATAACACATTGATGCCGCCTGACGCTCATCACGAACACTGAATTCGACGCCGTTGGCATCTGACAAAAGATCTTCATAATCCAAAATCTGAGAGCTATCTGGAACGTCCCCTGGTCCATCGTCCATGACGATCAGATGACGCACTGTTTGCAGCTGATCCATTAACGGCAACAGCAACGCAAGCAACGACCTGTCAACAAAAATCACTTCGTCTTCAGCATGATTAATTATGTATACGAGTTGCTCAGGGAACAGTCTGATATTCAACGTATGCAAGACACGGTTCGTACAAGGCACTGCGAAATACAACTCAAGATGCCTAGCAGTATTCCAAGCGAAGGTCCCAACCCTTCCGAATTCGGACACTCCAAGTTCATCTAAAACTCCACCAAGTCGCCGAGTCCTATCTGCCCAAGTTCCGTAAGTCATCCTCACCACGTCTGCAGATGTCGCAGTCACTAACTCTTTGTCAGCGAAGAGCCTCTCTGCACGCCGAAAAAAATAATCTAAGGTAAGCGGAGTATCCATCATCGTTGATTCCATACTTTGATAGTAGAAGACATGCCGCTCTAGACCTACTAACGCCTAACCTAAGAGTCCTTGACCGCATTTAACCAACCAGCTCGCATGAACGATTCTGATATTCGTCGAATCAAACTTTTGGCTGCTATTCCCCTGCTCTTTGCGGTTGCAGCTTATGTAGGACAAATCTTAACAAGCACCTTAATTTCCACGTCACCGCTGATTCTTCTCGCCTTAAACGGGACCGACCCAATGCTTCTTTTGGTGGCTCATGAAAGCTCAATCGCAGGATTTTTAATCGTCGGAACTATTCGGCTATTCGCTCCTGATCTTTTCCTACATCGGCTCGGGTGGGAATACGGTGCCGACGCAAAAAATTATCTGCTCGGCGAACTCGGTGAAAAGAGTTTTTTCAATCGTAGCTTCAATTGGTTGGAAAGAAATTTTCCCAAAGCCGGCTGGTTAATGCTTTTCTTATTGCCTGGCTATCCAATGTGTCTACTCGCTGGCATCGTTCAGATGAAGCGACTGCCGTTCATCCTCATAAATCTGTCGGGAACAGTGACCCGACTTACTCTCTACTATTGCGTAAGTTCTATCTTCGATGGCCCTGTCGGAAAGATCGTAAATTTCATTAACAGCTATTCACTGCCTTTCACAGTTCTCATGGTCTTTCTCATTATGTTTCAAAGCACCAAAAACCAACGAAAGAAGCTGCGAAACGAGGGATCATCAGACTCGTAGGTTGCTAGCTCTTCCGTTTCAGAAGATCAGCGATATCATCCTGCGTCGGGAAACTTGGCTGAGCCCCAGCAACCGTCACAGAGTACGACCCAGCAGCCACAGCTATCGATGCTGCGATTACCGGATCTTTTACATCGATTAACGAAACTGCAAATGCACCCAAAAAAGCATCTCCAGCGCCAGTTGGATCCACAACGCTAACCGCAGGAGCGTCGATATAAGTTTTTTCTTCTCCAACCGATACTTCGCAGCCAGCTGCACCAAGCGTCTTGACAACTACATTCGTGTCAGCGTCTCCAAGCTGTTCAGCCTCAAAGCTGTTGACAACTAAAATATCAGCGAGAACAGCTATCTCTTTCGCTGCTTCAGTAAATGGTGCGGGGTTATACACTACTAAAGTTCCTGCTGAGGCCGCAATCAAGGCTGCCTCCTTAGAGGCTTCCGCGCTAACTTCACCCTGCAGGAGCAATGCATCTGCCTCCACTATTTTGCTCTTAGCGGCACGAACATACGTCGCATCCAAAAAAGCGTTTGCGCCAGACACCAGAACTATCGAAACATCTTCCGGGTCCACTGTGATCAGAGCCAACCCCGTCGGCGCCTCTACTGTTGTAACATAGCTGTGGTCTACTCCATCGAGCTCCAGACCATCTAGCAAGAATTCAGCTCGAGCGTCATCACCGACGCAACCAATCATTGCAACTGAGGCTCCCATCCGAGCTGCAGCGACTGCTTGGTTAGATCCTTTACCTCCCCTGAACTCATTCATATCCTGACAATGAAGAGTTTCATCTTTACCAGGTCTATGTGGAACAAAAACTGTCAAGTCATGATTCAGGCTTCCGACTACTGCAATTCGAATAGTCACTACTAAAGACCCAGATATCTATCGAGTCCAACAGTCACACCGGGAAATTCTCCAATAACTTTGCAGGCGTGAAGAATTCCTCCCATAAACGAAGAGCGATCCAAACTGTCATGTCGAATTGTTAAAGTTTCGCCTTCAGTTCCAAGCAACACCTCTTGATGCGCTACCAGACCCCTCATCCTGACCGAGTGAACGCTAATTCCTCCTGGCCCTTTGCCACCGCGCGCCCCTGTGACAATTTCGTTAAGAGTTGGATCTGCGCCCCACTCCTCAGATGCTGACGACATCCGCTCAAGCGTCTGCATAGCTGTACCCGACGGTGCATCAACTTTGTTATCGTGATGAAGCTCAATAATTTCGGCGGTAGGAAAAAAGGGTGCGGAAATTTCAGCGAAACGCATCATCAGAACTGCACCAATAGCAAAATTTGGCGCTAACAAACAATTGCTTTGCGAAAACAGGGTAGCGAAAAGTTCTTGATCATCGTTGTTGAGGCCCGATGTGCCTACGACGGCATGAACTCCATTATTGGCACACCAAGCAATGTTTTCTCTAGCCGCTTCGGCAACAGTGAAGTCAATCGCAACATCTATTGTTGAGGGATCAATATCTCTGATAGTTTTGGCGGTCACAACGGAATTATCTGACTGTTTCCCATCATGTCTGTTCGGATCTACCGCACCACAAAGTTCCAAACCAACATCTGCTTCAACCGCTGAGCAAATTTCCTGGCCCATACGGCCAGCAGCACCGAATACAAGAACTCGCATGTGCATTTCCCTCCGAAGAAGACGTAAGAAAAGTAAACGCCCGTCCCCAGTTTGGAGGACGAGCGCTACTACTGTCGGTCAATTAAAATAAAATGATCTAAATTTAATGTATCCTTAGTTACGTCCCTTACGACGCCGACGGCCACGACCATCATCATCAAGCCGAGGTCCAAGGTCTCCAAATTCTGCTTTTGCGATGCTTTCGAAATGCTCTTCAAAGGAGACTAGTTCTCTAGCTGGAGCTTCTTCAGAGGAAGGCGCATCTTTGGAAGGTGATACTTTCGCAGGCGCCTGCTTTTCAGCGACTTTTGCTTCAACTTCTGGATCTGCTGCCTTTGGGGCTGCTGATTCTTCAGTTTTAGCTTCAGCGGCATCGTTTGAGATCATTGAAAGCGAAAGTTTTCCATTTGGATCGATATCATCTACCGCAACTCGAACGATATCTCCTACGTTTAGAACCTCTTCGACTTTATCTAACCTTTTGTTACCGCCGATTTTGCTAATGTGCAGCAAACCATCGGTACCCGGAAGGATATTAACAAACGCTCCGAATTTCGTTATATTTACGACTCGGCCATCATATTCAGCTCCAACGTCTGCGGTCGGTGGATTAATAACTAAACGCACCTGACGCTCAGCTTCTATGACTTTAGAGCGGTCGCTCGAACCAATACTTACTAGTCCAACCATTCCATTGTCATCTACTGATATATCAGCACCTGTTTCCTCTTGAATCGTGTTGATTACTTTTCCACGAGGACCAATAACTTCGCCAATCTTGTCGATAGGGATTTCAAAACTGACAATTTTAGGAGCGTTTCCGCCTACATCTTCTCGAGGTTCAGCTATCGCAGAATTCATAACTTCGAGTATCTGCAACCGAGCCTGGCGAGCTTGAGACAACGCCTGTGTAAGTACTTCGGCTGGAATACCTTCGATCTTGGTGTCTAACTGAAGTGCTGTGATGGCATCTTCAGTTCCAGCAACCTTGAAGTCCATATCTCCAAATGCGTCTTCAGCACCCAGAATATCGGTCAAAGTTACATACTCGCCTTCGGCGTATACAAGACCCATTGCAATACCTGAAACATGTGCACGAATTGGCACACCTGCGTCCATTAGCGACAGAGAAGATGAGCAAACTGAACCCATTGATGTCGATCCATTCGAAGAGAGGACATCAGAAACTAACCGGAGAGTATAAGGAAAACTTTCCTTCGACGGTATCACTGGTACCAGCGCTCTTTCTGCAAGCGCGCCGTGACCGATTTCTCTTCTCTTCGGGCCACGCATAAACCCAGCTTCGCCCGTGGAGAAAGGTGGGAAATTGTAATGATGCATGTACCGTTTGCGATCATTTGGATTCAACGTATCGATGAGCTGCTCCATGCGACTCATCCCCAACGTGGTCACATTAAGAACTTGAGTCTCACCTCGTTGGAACAAGCCCGAACCATGGGCCGTATCTCCGATGTAACCAACTTCAGCTGACAATGAACGAACTTCATCTCGAGCTCGCCCATCAATGCGGAAACCATCTTTAACGATACGGCTTCTCACTATTTCTTTAGTAACTGAGCGAACAGCTGCGCCAATTTGTTTTGAGGCATCAGACTGATCTGAAAACTCTGCCTCAATTTGAGCTCTGATTTCCAGCGTTGCTGCGCTTTGCGCCGCTTCACGTTCTGCTTTGTCGGCGATAGACATAATTTCTGTCAAGCGAGGCACTGCTACCTCGCGAACTCTAGAAATTATCTCATCGCTGTAATCAACACTCGAAACCCAAGCAAGTTCATCTATTTGCCCACACTTAGCACGCAAAGATTTTTGAAGCTCAATGACATCATCAATCCACTGCTTGGAAGCTTCCAAGCCCTGCGAAAGAACCTCTTCAGTTACTTTTGGAGCTCCTTGGTCGTAGAACTCAAAAGCTCGTTCCGTTCCGCCGGCTTCCACCATCATGATTGCAATCTCGCCGTTATCTAACTGACGACCTGCAACAACCATTTCGAAGGTTCCAGCTTCGCCCTCTTCATAGGTGGGGAATGGGACCCACGTGCCATCAATGGTATATGCAAGCCGAACTGCCGCCACTGGTGACTCAAATGGTATGCCACTAACCCAAAGAGCTGCGGAAGCACCATTAAGTGCTATTACATCGTACTGATTCTGTCCATCGACCCCGAGGATCGTACCTACTACATGAGTGTCATGACGGTACGAATCAGGAAAATTTGGACGTAAAGGTCTGTCAATAAGCCGACAAGCCAAAATCGCATCGTCTGATGCACGGCCTTCTCTACGAAAAAAAGATCCTGGGATCCTACCCGCCGCATACATTCGTTCTTCAATATCTACAGTAAGCGGAAAGAAATCCGCACCATCACGCGGTTTCGCTGATGCTGTAGCGGTAACTAGGATCTGTGTATCTCCAATCCTTGCCGTAACAG
>CAJQGN010000034.1 GCA_905477545.1 uncultured Acidimicrobiales bacterium
TGGAGCGCGCGCTTATCACCATACCGCGCCAATATCGATGCTTTATGGACTTCATGCCGGGCTCGGAGTTGTGTTAGAGGAAGGGCTAGAGAATGCTTGGGCGCGTCACCAAGCCTGCGGAGATGAACTTCATAAGCGATTGCCTGAACTCGGCTTTGACCTTTGGGCGCAGCCCGGCCACCGGCTCCCTGATCTGACAACAGTGACCCTGCCAGAAGGGCTTGATGATGCAAAGGCTCGAGCTACTCTTTTGAATGATTATGGGATTGAAGTTGGCGGTGGACTCGGCCCGGTGGCTGGAAAAGTATGGCGAATCGGTTGCATGGGCCATACCGCGAGAATGCGAAACGTGAGGATGCTGTTAGGAGCTCTGGAAGAAATAGTTAGCTAATAGGATTAAATTTTTGAGGGTTATAGTTCTTTCCCACAAACGCGAGTGTTTTAATGGGTCTTATTTTTCAGTTTCCCACGGAGCGGGTCCATCTTGAGAAGGTTCAGGCACTCCGTCTAACCATTTGTTAAATACTGGTGTTCGTTTCTCTAAAAATGCGGTTCCACCTTCTCGTGCATCTGCAATGTGGTCGGTGACTGCTGTTTTGGAAGCAATCTCATCGAGGGACTGCTCCCAAGTTAGCTCTGAGGCTAGATAGATAGAACGCTTCAACATTCTCATCGCAATTTGTGGCCCATTGGCCAGTTCGGTGGCCAATTCTATGGTGACATTCATCAACTCAGCATCATCAACGACTTGGTGAACCAGACCTAATTCGGCCGCTTCCTCTGCAGTCACAATTCGTTTTCGCATCATGAAATCCATAGCTCGTGCGACTCCTAGGTGCTGCACCAGTAACCATTGCCCACCTTCATCAGGCAAAAGCCCAAATCTAAGCGTTGCGCTTCCCATCTTCGCCGATCTGGCAGCGACTCGGAAATCGCAGGCAAGAGCAGCTGAGAAGCCGGTCTGAATAGCAAAGCCGTTTATAGCTGCAATAGACAGTTTGTCGAGGTTCCTGATCGATGTGTTAACTGCCTGCGAAATGCTTCTCAAGCCATTGTAGGTACCGATTTCTCGATGGTGCCCTCCGTGAATTGGCGGAACCTCGCTACTCGTCGCTCCTGCGTAACCTTTCAGGTCATCGCCGGCCCAGAATGCTTTTCCGGTTCCGGTAAGAACAACCACTCTAAGCGAATCATCCATTTGGATTTGAGTAAAAACTTCTACAAGATCCCGTTTCATAGGGGCAGTTGAAGCATTCAACGACTCAGGACGGTTGAAAGTTATGATCGCTATCCCAGGATTCGAAACGCTCGTCTCAAAGCCACAGTATTCACCAATCCGCATACCCATATCGATTCCTTCTTTAGAGCCACGACGATACCCTTAACTTCCTATTCACTTCCAAGAAAGTTAAATTATTGATACGTTTAGTCCGTGTCAATCGAAAATGTGTATCTACCGTTCTCTGATTCATTAATGCTTAAACTCGATATCAACGGCTCGAACGGTCATCGAGTTCATTACATAACTCCGTTTGTCACAGATGGCCGCCGCCTGTACATTTTTGACGAGCCCAGCCACGATCCTGACAAGTTTGAACTGATGCTGCTTGGCCAGAGCGTGACCGTTACGTCGAAAGCCTCCGGAGATTATGCAACGACGGCAGTGGGAAGACTACCCAACGAAGCTGAGAACCTCTGGAGCAGGAACGCCTGCACACAGCGCTTTTACTATGATCAGGCCATACAAGATTTAGCTCAGCTAGGCCCAATAATTGTTCTGGGTACCGAATTGTAAAGGATCCGGAAAACTTTGCACTAAACCGGGACTTCTCCAGCCAGTGTGACTCGGTACATTTCTCTTCTATGGCCCGCGTAATCGTCAACAGCAAAATGTTGGACAACTCGATTGTCCCACATAACGAGCGTTCCTGGAGCCCACCTCACACGACTTGTCATTTGAATCTGCCGGCTATGTTGGAGGAGGAACTCCAAAATCGGAGAACTTTCAGCGGCGTGCATCCCATGAATGCCAACTGTGTAAACATCATTTATGAATAAGGATTTCTTTCCCGTTACCGGGTGAGTTCGGACAAGAGGGTGAAGTTGTTCTTTCACCGCTTTTTCATCCCCATGAATCTCCATAGATGATTTCGGATCGTGCCGGCCGAAAGTCCCGTTAGGCCCATAGCTACGCCGAGCGCTATGCACTCCTTGCAAACCCCGGAGAAAGTCTTTCATGACATCCGATAGAGTTTCGTATGCAAGGTATTGATTTGTAAACGCCGTATCGCCGCCAGCTGGGGGCACTTCGACTCCGTACAAAAGCGTTGCACTCGGCGGCTCAACTTGGAAACTCCAATCGCTGTGCCAACCACTTCCAAACAAGGGGCCGCTTTCCTCTTTCTCACGTAACACTCTGAGGACGTTCGGATGGCTATCTAACGTTTTAATAAATGGAGTTTCTCCATATGAGCCGAACGAAAGAGCAAACGACTCAAGTTCCTCTAACGTCAAAACTTGATCTCTGAACACAAGGACCATATGGTCAGCAAAAGCAGCCTTAATCTGATCGACAACTTTCCCAGTTAACGGCTGAGCTAAATTAATTTCGAGTACTTCAGCAGCAAATGAACCCGTCAGCGGAAGTAGATGCATGATCAAATAGTAGCGTTCTCTTGTGAAGCATTATCAGTATTAACGAGTTATTACTGATGGTTTGAACTAAACACGTTGACATGAAGGTATCTATCACATACGGCGGAGCTGACTCAGGGAAAAAAGATGACTGGGATGAGCAGGTTGATTTTCTTATTGAAGCTGAACGTATGGGAGTAGATATTATTTGGTCAGCTGAAGCTTGGGGTATGGATGGAGTTACGACGCTCGCTTACTTAGCTGCAGTGACTAGTAAAGTAACTCTGGGAACTGGGATACTTCAAATTTCTGCTAGAGCTCCGGTAATGACAGCTATGACCGCTCTCTCTATGGCTGCAATTTCGAACAATAGATTTATTTTGGGTCTGGGAGTTAGTGGGCCTCAGGTAGTTGAGGGTCTTCATGGCGTTCCATTCGCACAGCCTCTCAAAAGGCTTCAAGAGACAGTCGACATTGTTCGGCAAGCATTCGCCGGTGAGAAAATTCTTTATGACGGCCGACACCACTCTCTACCTCTAGCGGGTGGGCAGGGAAAGTCCTTACGTTTGTCTCAGCCGGCAAACGAACAAATACCGATATGGCTTGCCACGCTTGGCCCTCAATCTTTGACTTATACTGGAACATCTGCTGATGGATGGGCAGGGACTTGCTTCACTCCAAGCGGTAGAGCTGCAACTATAGACCATGTGCAAAAAGGGGCTCTCGAAGCTGGTCGAGACCCGGCTTCAATTGATTATCAGGCCGGCGGAGCGCTGCAGTTTGGCGATGATCTTGATGCTCTTGTAGCGCCACGAAAGAGTGGGGTAGCTTTCACGCTCGGAGCTATGGGGTCGGCCACATCAAATTTCTATAATGATGCATACAGCCGAGGAGGGTTTGCGGCCGAATCGAAGCATATTCAGCGGCTCTGGCTCGATGGCAAACGAGATCTTGCAGCTGCTGAAGTCCCTGATGAGCTAGTTTTACAAACTAATTTCCTTGGAACAGTTGACCAGGTCACTGATCGAGTACGGGCTTATAGGGATGCTGGAATTAACGTACTACGAGTGGCACCTGAGGGAGATAGCCCACAGGACCGTTTAGATGCCCTCGGCCAAATAGTTGACATCGTCAGAGCCTTAAATCAAGAATAAGAAACCTACAAGCATCGAGTTCGATGGCCGTCAAATACCAACATTGTATTCATCTAAAGATTCAACGGTAGATACATCTGCGGTTCTGTAACTCGCAACGCGGTGAGACCATATGTCGACATATTCGCGTCCAGCGTTGTCAAAGAAAGTTAGCAGTGGGCCTTCTTGTTCGTAGGTATCAGCGCCAGCGATATAAATCGTCCTGCCGTCAGCGAAAGTTAATCTGTAGGTCATTTCATCGACTCTAAACCACTTGGTTTGTGGGTAACTAGTCCTATAAACCTGTGGGGTTTCAGTGAACAAAAGCAATACTTTTCCACAGAGGAACTAGTGGAAAGCGTTTCAAAGAGTCTAAAGTAGCAAGTCTAAGCGTCGAGGGAGATTTAGCTATGGACACAACTCCGTCTAATCACTCACTAGAAGATCTCAGAGATAGGTTGTCTCCTCTTGAGTTCCATGTGACCCAGGAGTCCGGCACAGAACAGCCGTTCACGGGTGAAACATGGGATAACAAAGCAGATGGTTCTTATGTCTGCAAAGTGTGCGGAGTTGAACTTTTCTCTTCCGACACGAAGTTCGAAAGTGGCTCTGGCTGGCCAAGTTTTTGGCAACCAACATCGACGGAAAACATTTCAGTGACCATCGATAAGTCACATGGAATGGTTCGCACAGAAGCATCATGCGCCAAATGTGGAGCGCATTTAGGACATATCTTCCCAGATGGCCCTCAGCCGACTGGTGATAGGTACTGTATGAACTCCGCTTCGCTTAGCTTCCTAGCCCAAGAGGACAGCTAACTAATTAAACTGCTTCAGAAAAGCTAGCTGGGTTCTTCTTCGGGAAAAGTTCAACGATTGCTTGATCGAGCTCCTCTTTAACGCCGGCAAGGGGAAGGACGTTCAGGACTCCTTGCCCTTTTTGAATTAAATCAATTATTTCGTCGCCCGAAACTAACAGAGCCGATGTGCCATTGATGACCAAATTAGCTGACGCCACGTCTTCTCCTAGATTCTCACGTAGGTAAGCGAAGACTTCTCTAACCAGTTCGAGCCTAATCCCTGCATCGAGAAGAGTTTTGATTACCTTGAGCTCAAGGAGATCTTGATACGAGTAACGACGCCGACTTCCGCTGCCTTGAGCGTCGCTAAGAGAAGGTCTTATGAGATCGGTTCGAGCCCAATAATCGAGCTGTCTATAGGTAATGTCTACAAGCTCGGCTGCTCTACTGCCGGCGAAACCTTGGTCCAGCAACCCTTCGTTTTTAGATTTTTGAGCCACTGCATCTCCTCAACACTTGGTAGTTCTAAGCTGTTGCTAGAACTACACGCGTGTCACTAACCATAGAATGCTTATTCACACTTAGCAAACACCCTAAGCGCGATTATCGCGCGCTGCGCGCGATCAACTAACACCACAAATATAGAAATAGTTACGCTGCCTAAGAAAAATCATCTGGATTGAGGTCCTCAAGAAACTCTTTAAATTCATCAAGAAGCTCATCGGGAGCGACTTCTTCAGCTACAGCTTCAACTTCGAAATCATCAGAATCATCTAATGGCGTTTCAATAATCTGTCCCGCAGCAGCTAACACTACTTGCTGCGCATAAATAGGGATTTCTCTTCGCACAGCAAGAGCAATTGCATCACTGGGCCGGGATGAAACCACATGACTTTTGCCGTTAAGGTCGAGTTCAATCTCAGCAAAAAACGTACGCTCTCTGAGATCGGTAATTACTATCTTCGAGATCTTTGCTCCTATTTCCTCTAACAAAGTCAAAATCAAATCATGTGTCAATGGCCGAGCCATTCGGATGCCCTCTATCCCGCGATAGATTGCCTGTGCTTCTGGCCCGTCGATGACAATAGGCAACACCCGTCCTGCTCCCGATACCTCTTTGAGCAAAAGCATGGGGCTGTTAGAGGGAATCTCTACCTGCACTCCAAGTAATTCCATCTCAATCATGAAACACAATCTAGCCCTATCGAGACACAACCGTTAAACATAGCTAAATTCCAGATTTTGAGACCAAAAACAAAAGTTTAAACTTACCGATTTGAAGCTCATCGCCGTTCGTTAAAAGTATTGGGTCCTCTTCAATACGCTCACCATTTAGGTACGTCCCGTTCAAAGAACCGGAGTCCGTAATTGAATAACCTAGCGCCGACAGACGAAGCTCAATATGTTTTCTTGAAACTGTTATATCGTCCAGGAAAACATCGCTCTCCGGATGGCGGCCCACAGTCACGAAATCCCGCTCAAGAATAAACTTACTTCCAGCTCGGTGACCAGCAGTAACGATTAGAGCAGCGCCATTCTTCAACCCTGAGGCTAGATCTAGGTCAGCGTCAAAGACTTCTTTGTCCGTTAAATCCAATCCTTCAGTTCTATCTTCGATACTCCGTTGCAGTTCTGCCCCACAGCTAGAGCAAAAGCGCGCTCCAATATCATTTTCGTGAGAGCAGATACTACAGGTAATAGATGACATAAATTATGCCTCTGAGTCTTGGGAGATGAAAGCAAGATACCTTTCAGCGTCCATTAGTAATTCTAAATGATTGATATCAGCAGGCTTAATTAGACAAACCCAACCATCTCCGTAGGGGTCTTCGTTGATTAATTCAGGCTCATCTTCCAATACCTGGTTTACTTCGACTATTTCCCCAGCTATTGGAGCAAAAATATCAGAAACTGACTTAGTCGACTCCACCTCGGCAAACGCCAGGTCGCTAACAATGACGGTTCCGACTTGCGGCAAATCAACATAGACAACATCGCCAAGGGCATCTTGTGCAAAGTCAGTAATACCAACTCTGACGTAGACACCCTCGCGCCGAACCCATTCATGATCTTTCGAATATCGAAGCTCTTCCGGAGTCTGCATTAACCAAACCCTAGCCGACGATTAGCAAGTTATGACTGCAACAACTTGCGTTAGTCAATTCTTCCAGACCGACCCTCTTGCAAGGCTTGTCTAGCTATCGGGATATAGGCGAAAGCTGAATAATAATGAATTGGCATTCCAACGACGACACAAACCCAAGCTCCTAGAGTGAATAAAGTTGCTCCCTGAACGTCGCTAGCTCCGGCAAGAAAAAAAGGAAACGCAAACATAACGAAGAATGTTCCAGTTTTCCCCCACCAAGTAACGTCTATCTTACGCGCACCCAAGGCCGCTATCACTATCGCCACTATCGCTACCAAGGCTTCTCTTATAAGAGCAAGCCCCGCCACCCAAATAGCCACTGAACCATCCACCATAATCGCAAAGATAGCGACAAGGAGCATTAGCCGGTCAGCCGTAGGGTCCAGAACTTTGCCTAATTCGCTGACCTGATTAAACCGTCGCGCTATGTATCCATCTACCCAGTCGCTAGCACCTAACGCTCCGAGCATCAGAGCAGCAGCCCATCTATCATTTTTCCCGAAAAGTAACCAGATAAATACAGGGATACAACAGAGCCGTAAGAGGCTAATCAAGTTCGGAACTGTGAACGGCTTCCAATCGGTTCGCTCTTCTACCATAACCTACAGCGTAGAGCGTCAAGCTATTAGTTAAGCTTCTTACATGACATCCGTTTTTAGCAAAATAATCGCTGGCGACTTGCCTGGTACTTTTTTGTGGGAAGACGAACTCTGCGTTGTATTCATGTCCATAAATCCTGTGGAAAAGGGCCATGCCTTGCTAGTTCCGAAATTAGAAATCGATCACTGGCTCGATGCGCCCGAGGATCTTCAAACACACTTGATGAAAATCGCTAGGATTATTGGCAAAGCGCAACAGAAAGCATTCAAACCAAATCGAGTCGGTTTAGTAATCGCCGGATTTGAGGTGCCTCATCTCCATATTCATTTGATTCCGGCTTACACGATGGAAAGTTTAAACTTTACTGACATTCCGCAGACCGCAAGTACCCAGGACCTCGATGAAGCCGCAGGTCAGATCAAGTATTATCTTTAACCCCGGGTTGGCACCGGCAATGACTGACCTACGCTGACTGTACGATCGTCACCATGATGATCTCTGTTCCGGCGTCAACTGCTAACTTAGGTTCAGGTTTTGATTGCCTCGGCCTTGCTTTAGATCTGAAATTAAACGTCCATATTGATGACCCTCGCCACACAGGTCCGCCAACTGCCACTCGGCATCCGGCCCAGATAGCTTTCACCGAAAGTGGTGGCGATGGGCCTATCTACGTAAGCTCAGACATACCTCCTGGCAAAGGGTTCGGATTCTCAGGAGCAGCGCGCGTAGCTGGTACCGCAGCAGCGCTTATTCAACGAAGTGGGTCTACCAACTTTTCTGAGTTGCTTGAAGCTACAACTGAATTAGAAGGACACGCTGACAACGTTGCCGCTTCTATCTATGGGGGGCTAACAATTGTTTCAGATGGCCAAGTCGTCCGGCTTTCCCCTCATAAAAAATTTCAAATCTTAATGTGGGTCCCTGATTCAGCTACTTCGACTGTCGCTTCACGACAGAAACTTCCCGAACAGATCTCATTTGTTGACGCCTCTAAGGCCATCGGAAAAGCGACTCTTATGGTGGCCGCAATGATCACCGGTGACAAATCGGCGCTCCGAACAGCTTGCAGAGATCAGCTTCACCAGCCCACACGACTCGAGTCTGCTCCGCAATCTGTAATTGCGCTCGACAACGCTTTAGAAAACGGCGCTTCAGCTGCTTGGCTTAGTGGTTCAGGGCCTTCTATCGCCATCCTGGCGGAACCACATCTAACAGAGCACTTGCGATCTTGTATGCCCGAGTCAGGGCACACAAAGTCCGTCGCAATTTCGCGCTACGGACTCCAGGTCAGCTAACTACTAGGTTCACCATTCGCCCAGGGATGCTAATTACTTTTCTAATTGTCTGACCATTTACCAAAGCTACTATTTTGTCATCAGCAAGAGCCATGGCCTCCAAGACAGTTGCATCTGTGTCTACTGCGACCGTTAAGCGACTACGAACTTTGCCATTAATCTGAATCGGAATTTCAACACTATCTTCTAATAGGAAACTCTTATCGGCCAGAGGAAAAGAAGCCGTAACAACAGACGTTTCTTGCCCTAGAAGTTCCCAAAGTTCTTCCGCTACATGTGGGGTAAGCGGGCTCAATAATCTGACAAGCGAGTCAGCGACTTCCCGTGGTACCAGCTCATCAGATCTGGTTAATTCATTATTGAGTTCAGTGATTCGAGCGATCGCTGAATTGAATCGTAGCTCAGCCATTGCATCACCAACTGATTCGATAGTCCTGTGCATAAGACGTTTGAGGTCTTCATCTGGCTCTACGTCTGCTACTCGCAGATCCCCAGAGGATTCATCTACCAGATTACGCCAAACTCGTTGCAACAGCCGGTGTGAGCCCACTACGGACTTAGTTTCCCATGGGCGGTCTTGATCCAGCGGCCCCATGAACATTTCATATAAC
>CAJQGN010000035.1 GCA_905477545.1 uncultured Acidimicrobiales bacterium
GAGCTGTGGAGATTCATATTGTTCCAAAACGTTCGCTTCGATAGCTCGCTGCATAAACGTGTTGTCAATGCCAAATATGACATCTCCGATTGGGTTGCCAGCGGTGAGAATCGACTCGGCGAGCATAGTCCCAGCGTCGCCGCTCATCAGTACCTCAACTCGAATACCGGTTTGCTCTTCGAACTGAACAAATATGTCGTCCGAAACGGCGAATGACCCGTGTGTGACTAGGCGTATGGTCTTTGTGGGTGTTGTTGTCTCGGCAGAAACTTGCCCGGCGGATCCTACCCCTGTCTCAGTAGGTAAAGTTTTGTCTGATCCGCACGCGGTCAGTAAGCCAAGTGAAACAAAAACTGGAGCAATGATTTTAGGTAGACGAAACATAATTTCCTCCGCTGGAATTACCCAGATCAGGTTCATCGGGTCACCGGCGCATGAAGCCGGTCTCTCAGCCCGGATGACCCGAGCTCCCCGTAAAGTTTGGTTGGTGAGTTCTCTGATGGTAACAGAAATCGTTAATAACTTTGCGCCCTCGGACGGATTTGAACCGCCGACACATGGCTTCGGAAGCCACTGCTCTATCCCCTGAGCTACGAGGGCATTGGAAAAAATTTATGACGGTAATATCAGAATGTAGCGCATTAAACCAAGCGGCCCGCAATGTGTAGTCGAGTTGGGATATCTGGTTAGTTGTAGAGAGTCTTTGTCTAGAGGCCCAAAAGCTCAGGTACAGTCGAGGTCTGGATGCCTGATGGTTCTGCGAATCAAGATTAGATTGATCTGATAGAGATGTTGTGTGTTAGAGGAAGTTGTCGGCTGTGTACAGAGATCAGTTAGCTGAGACGCTCAATGTTGCGCTCGTAGGACAGGGACTAGATATTTCGGTCACGGAAATCCATTTGGAGCGGCCAGCCAACATAGAGCATGGAGACTGGTCCTCTAACGCAGCGCTAGCATTCGCAAAACAACTAGGCCTTAATCCCCGGGAATTAGCTCAACGCGTTGTTGACGAAGTGAACCAAGATCTACCCAATCATGTTGAAGCGATCGAAGTCGCTGGACCTGGCTTTATCAATTTTCGACTGAAAGATTCATGGCTTCACGAAGTGCTGAGTCTGGTTATTTCTTTGGGCGAAGAGGGTTACGCAAGGTCTGATATAGGAATTGGAAAGTCAGTCAATCTCGAGTTTGTTTCTGCTAATCCGACGGGCCCATTACATGCCGGTGGTGGGCGGTGGGGGGCTTATGGAGATGCTTTAACGCGTCTTTTTAAAAGGCACGGCTACGCGACCTTTACTGAATATTACGTTAATGATCGCGGTGTTCAGACCGAACTCTTCGGGGCCTCATTGGCTGCTAGGAGAGATGGTTTAGCTCCTCCAGAAGACGGATATCAGGGAGAATACGTATCAGAATGGGCAAATGAAATGCCTGAAGACGCTGATCCAGTTGTGTGGGGAAAACAGAGAGCGATGGCAGATGTGAGCCGCTCCCTAGAGTCTATGAACGTGGTATTTGACATGTGGGCAAGTGAACAGTCGTTAGTTGAATCTGGTGCAATGACTGAGATCATCGAGACGCTTCGGAAAAGTAAGTGGATTGAAGAACGGGAAGGAGCAACTTGGTTGCGAACTTCTGAGTTTGGTGATGAAAAAGACCGTGTGTTGATTAAAAGCGATGGGGAACCAACATATTTCCTTCCAGACATCGCGTATCACCATTCGAAGTTTTCAAGAGGCGATCATGTAATCGATATCCTTGGCGCTGATCATCATGGATATGTAGCGCGCATGAGCGCAGCAATGCAGATGCTCGGGCACCCTAAAGCATCTTATGAGGCCATTATTGGTCAAAACGTGACATTGATTAGAGGTGGAGAAGAAGTCCGTCTGTCTAAACGAACTGGGACCATGGTGGAAGTTCGGGAGCTAGTCGAAGCTGTAGGGCCGGACATGGCTAGATTTGCTTACCTACTGCAATCGATTGATACCCGACAGACTATAGATATAGATGCTCTATCCAAGAAAGCAAACGAAAATCCCGTTTTTTATGTTCAATACGCGCATGCTCGCATAGCAGCAGTTGGTAGAGAAGCGGTTAACCGTGGCGTAGGTCGACAAGATCTAAGTTTGGTAGATACGTCGGTTCTGGTAGAGAAACGTGAGCTTGAACTTCTTCGAGTCATCTCTCTACTCCCCGAAGTTTCAGATCTTGCTTTGAGGGAAAGGTCACCACACAAAGTGTCTACTTGGGTGCGCGAACTCGCCGCCTCGTTCCATGGCTTTTACCACGACTGCCCCATATTGCGCTCTGACGTGGCGACTGAGACCCAACAAGCGCGTCTTTGGCTAGTATAAGCAGCACGAATTGCTTTAGCTATCGGCCTAGACCTCCTCGGTGTTTCGGCGCCTGAGGAAATGTAAGGGAAACAATGAGTGACTTTGACGCTACGCCAGCTAGCAATATGGATCCAACTGCACCAGTTCCGTTTTCTCTGTTACCAGACTCAAGCGAAGTAGATGAAAAAGGGGAGTTGACTATTGGCGGATGCAACATAGCTGAGATTGCAGCGGAGTATGGTACTCCGGTTTTTATATAC
>CAJQGN010000036.1 GCA_905477545.1 uncultured Acidimicrobiales bacterium
CCGGATCCATCGCCAATCATTTCGCCATTGTAAAGCATTGGAGCTTCGTCTTTTTCGCCTTCGCCTATAACAACGATGCCGTTCATTGGAACTGAGCCCAAGATGATTCGCATCGCATCCACTGCTGCTCCATCAGCACCCTCTTTGTCACCTCGACCCATCCACCTAGCTGCAGCGAGCGCGGCAGCTTCTGTGGTGCGTACTAGTTCTAACGCGAGATTTCGGTCTGGTAGTCCTAAATTAGAATTGGCCATGAAAGCTGACCTTATCCGGTTTAGGGGGCTGAGTACGAGTTGAAGAGCAAGGTTCCGGCTAGCTTATTTATTGTGATTCTTGCTGAGTTCGATGTGTGGCATTCTCGCCCGGCAGTTCCGACGCGTCGAGTCGCAGTTGGAGAAGGAAATTTACCGATGGATTCTGCTCCTGGTCTAGGAGGATTACTCCTAGCTGGAATCGTTGCCGTAAATGCGGAAGCTTTGGCTGAGGAGCTTCGACCAGGCTTACATGATCTATTTCAACGGCTTGAGAGTGGTGTGAGCGTTCCTCAGCCGCGCTTACGGCATCGGTTGCAGGAAGATCGGATTGGCCTTACTAGGTCTACACATCGGCTTATTGGCGGTGATCTTAATCGCTTAGAGTTTGACCTTGCTCCGCTTAGCTCACCGGAACCTCAGATACTAGCTGCCTTGTATCGGTCAGGCGAAGAACCTATGCCTCAGCGGCGTACATTGTTTACGTTGCTAAGGTCCGCAACGCGCTGGAGAGGCGGGAATAGTCCAGATCTAGTTGATTTCTTAACTGGACAGGAGTCGATGCATTCCGTAGAGCAATGGGCAAAGGGGGATCCGTTTAATTGGGCGTTAGAGCTTCTCGGTTTTGAAAAAAATCTTGGGAACCCGGATAGCCGACTTGTTCGTCGAAATTTTCGTCGTCTTCTTAGGGGCGTTCACCCGGATCATGGTGGCAGCGCGATGGGTGCTGGCGCTCGTATTCAGGAACTAAAAACAGCTCGGAATATTTTGTTAGGAAGGGGCGAAGTAAGACGATGAACGCTCAGCGCTTTGATGTCGTAGTTATCGGGGGCGGAATTCTGGGGCTCGCGACGGGTTATAAATACCTTCTTTCGCATCGGGGTAAGTCACTAGCTTTGCTCGAGAGAGAACCTGGTCCCGGCCATCACCAAACGGGTCGTAACTCGGGGGTATTACATTCGGGCATTTACTACGCACCTGGTTCTTTGAAGGCAGATATGGCCGTGAGTGGCCGCAGCGACATGGTTGAATTTTGCCGAGCAAATGGAATTAAATACGATCTATGTGGGAAGTTGATAGTCGCTACGCAGAAGGCCGAGCTGGAAAGACTCCGATCGCTAGCTGACCGTGCTGAACAAAACAATGTAAGAGCAGAACTTATTGGGAGAGATGCTTTGCAGGAAATTGAGCCGTACTGCGATGGTATCGAAGCGATTTATGTGCCAGATACGGGCATAGTTTCCTATAGCAAAGTATGTGAAGTTCTGGCGAAAAATATCTTGGACGCTGGTGGTGAAATTTTCTATGGAACTTCGGTAGAAGGATTCAATGAATTAGCCAACGAGGTCCGAGTTGTTAGCTCTACAAGAGAGTTTACTGCAAATTTAGTTATAAATTGCGCAGGTCTTAGGTCTGACAAAGTAGCTAAGTTGGCGAATGCAGATGACGGAAACAAAATTGTTCCATTCCGAGGAGAATACTATGAGCTGATTAAGAATCGTCAACATCTAGTGAATGGATTGATTTACCCGGTTCCTGATCCGAGTTTTCCATTTTTGGGTGTGCACCTCACGAAAATGATAGACGGCTCTGTCCATGCAGGCCCTAACGCTGTGTTGGCGTTATCTCGTGAAGGATATAGGTGGAGAGATATAAACAGGAAACAAGTGAGAGAACATATAAGCAACAGAGGCCTGTGGGAATTGGCGCGAAAATACTGGAAGACCGGAGCAGGCGAGGTGTGGAGATCGGTTAGTAAAAATGCTTTTGTTTCAGCTTTGCAGCGTCTAGTCCCTGAGATCAAGACAGCAGACTTGGAAAAGTCTCCAGCAGGAGTCCGAGCCCAAGCAATGGACAGCACAGGCGCATTAGTAGATGATTTCTTAATAACAGAAACCAGAACGAGCATTCATGTTTTAAATGCGCCAAGCCCTGCGGCAACCGCAAGCCTTCGCATCGCAGACGAAATAGTCAAAAAAATAGATGAGCGTTAGGATTTGGTAATCAAAAAGTTTGAGCTCGGCCACGACTTTGGATCGCTTCTCTCCGCTCAGCAACTTTCTCGGCAGTAAAACCGCTCTGCTTAAGCCAATCCTGTCCCATTTTCTTCTCGATTCCCCAAGCGGTCTCAACATTGGTCGACGACGTTAGATCATAAGTCTTGAGAAGATGCCTGACCCCCAGCCGGTCGTTACTGCGAATATCTTGAGCTAAAGATCTAACGGTTACCATCAGATCTTGGTGCTCGACGACTCGGTTAACCAAGCCCCAATCGTAAGCTCTTGAGGCATCAAGATAGTTTCCAGTGAGGCTAAGTTCGCGAGAGCGCCTAATTCCAATCGCTTGAGGTAGCAGAACGCTAAGACCCCAACCTGGCATGACGCCTACTCGAGCATGCGTATCAGCAAAACTGGCACGTTCTGAAGCGATAATGAAATCGCAGGCGAGCGCTAACTCGAATCCGCCAGTCACAGCGACACCATTGACCGCCGCTATCAGTGGTTTAGTTCTCTTTGGGAAAGGCCCATTGGAAGCGTTACTTCCATCTGTTCGAATGTTTCCGTTGTCATCACCAAGTTCTCTAAGGTCTAACCCTGCGCAGAAAGCTGGGTCGGTGCCGGTGAGCACTAAAACATCTGTATCTGTGTCTGATTCGAGTAAGTCGAATGCAGTAGGTAGCGCAGCCAAGAGCTCCGAACTCAAGGCATTGCGTGCTTCCGGTCGATTTAAGGTTATTGTGCCGACGCCATCATCGACCTCGACGATTACGGTGCCGTTACCTAACTCAAAGTGGTTTGTCATATTTTCCCCTTGCCTTAAAGAGAATCTACTCTCTGGGTAGAGTTAATTATGGCTAAACCTAAGGCTCTAATACTGTTACCAGGAGCCGGAGGTTCATCCGGACATAAGACCTTTCTTGAAATTGAAAAAAATCTGAGTCCTTTCCCAGTTATCCGTCAAGAATTTGGATACCGGAAACTTGGTAAAAAATGGCCACCAAAAGTACCGTCGTTAATCGGTGAAGTGGGTGAAATTATTAACACCAGCCGCAAAGAATATAAAATTAAGTCGCCGAAGGCTCTGCTTCTCGGGGGAAGAAGTTTTGGTGGGCGAGTATGCTCAGTTGCTGTTTCGGAAGGAACTATTGCTGCTGGCCTCGTGTTACTTAGCTATCCGCTGCACCCGCCAGGTAAACCCGAAAACTTAAGGACCGAGCATTTTCCGGAAATAAATGTTCCGTGCCTGTTTATCTCATCTGACAATGATCCCTTCGGGAGTCCCAAAGAATTCGCTAGTAATTTTAAATTAATTGATGCTCCGGTTACGTCTTTATTTCTGGCTGGCGGAGGACATAATCCGGCTTCTAAAAGCCATTTGAAGGAAATAAGCGATGCGATAAGTCAATGGATTACAACGCTTACTTAAAACTATTATTAGGCTGATTGCGATACGTCTTCAGGGTTTAGTTCTTCAAGCTCTCTACGAGAACTTTCCTTGAAAAACATCCAGATAAGTAGAGTAGCGAATAGCGGCCCTAACCATAAGATTGCGATAACTGATCCGAAGTCTCCCCACTGAAGTCTCAACCACCCGGTTAGAAGAATTCCGCAAGAACCGCCGACAACGCCGATAGCTCCAGTGATGGTTGCTGCTCTTGCGCGTACTGCTGTAGGGAAAAATTCTGCTTTGTAAACACCCATCGCAGGTAGTAAGCCGCTGGCGAAGAGGATTGCGACTAGCGCGGTAGGCCACAAAAATAAGTCGCTTAGATTGAAAAATAGAACAGTGCAACCAAGTCCGAGCACTGAAGCGACTGTGATCACGGCACGCCGCCCGCGCGTATCCGCGAGGCGCCCCGCAATGTATAGACCAATACCCCCGGGAGTGGCTGTGGCGAGCACAAAGACGGTTATCTTTATAGCGCTAAAGTTGTGTTGGTCTCGCAGGTATTCATTGCGGAACCAGTCAATAGGGGATAAAAAAATCCCAATTAAAAAATATGTTAACCCGAGGAGCATTATTCGTCTTGTGTATGGACGTAGCGACAGATGATTTCTGTTCGCCAGGAATCTATGGCTTTCAGGCAGTTGTTTAATGGCTCTCATCATCAGCGGAGTCATTAGAAGCGGAACGAGATAGATAAGTCGCCATCCCCAGGTCGCTATGCCAGCTAGAGGCTGTACCCAAACGACCATCCCTGCGCCTATCGCGGCTGACATTCCAAGAACTGATAATCCCCAGCTTCTGCAACCGGAAGGTAGCTCTTCCATCGCTAGGACAATAATTGCAACGCCTAGGGAAGCATTTGCAGTCCTCATTACGATTAGACATATCGAAAACGTTAATAGATTCGGAGACAAAGCTGCGGCAACAGAGCTTAGAAGGCCGAGCACGATACAAATAGTTAATACGTGTTTTCTCCCTTTGCGATCTGCGATGATGGAAACAGCGATAGCTAGTAACGTTCCAATTCGTATAAATGCGCCCAAAACACCTTGACTCATTTGGTCTACTGCAAATTCGTCGGCCGCGTAGGTGTGTGTTTCCGCTGGAGCATTCGACAAAAACCCAGTGAACATAACGATGATAGCTAGGGTTGCCATTGTGCTCGTAATAGCAACATCAAAACGTTGGGGAGATGCCCAAAATGGTTGCTTGTTTGTGATGGGACGGTTGCGCAAATACCGACGAATTGGCAATGAAAATAAAAATCCGAAATATGGAATCCCCAATTTGTAGCTGAAAATTTCGGTGACGATGAACCGGTTCTCAGGAAGAACTGAGACGTCTACCTTTCGAGAATAACTATGAAAAGGTCCGTGCAGAAGGCTGTAATAACCCGTGGCAAGCTTTTGCTCAGCGACAATATCGCACCGCGGAGATGTGAGCAATGTCATTTCCTCAGCGTTGCAGTTATGACTAATCGAAAATTGAGTCATAGAGATGACGTGCTCTTGGTCATCTTCTTGAACATACTGGAGTAGTGAACAAATTTGTGGTGTATCAGAGTGACTCCTTATCTGGTGAAGTGACTATTGGGGGCGCTAAGAACAGTGCTCTCAAATTGATGGCAGCTGCTCTGTTAGCCGAAGGCGTGACAATTTTGCACAATGTTCCGGATATTACAGATGTGACGATCATGAGCGAGTTGCTCATGGCCATGGGGGTAGGGGTAGCTCGCTTCGGTAATCGGGTGGAGATTGACGTCCCAGCCGAAATAAATCCAGAGGCTCCTTATGAGCTAGTTTCTCGAATGAGGGCATCGATTTCGGTCCTGGGTCCTTTAATAGCAAGGTTTGGGATAGCAACAGTAGCTATACCCGGAGGTGACGATTTTGGGTCTCGACCGATTGATATGCACCTAACTGGGTTAGAGCGCCTTGGTGCAAAATTTTCATACGAACACGGAAATATTTATGGTAAGGCAGGCAAGCTTCGGGGCGCTGAAGTTTTACTAGAATTTCCATCTGTCGGAGCAACCGAAAATTTAATGATGGCGGCATCTCTATCTGTCGGCAATACGGTAATTGATAACGCCGCACGAGAGCCAGAAATTTCTGATCTATCTGATCTACTTAATCTGATGGGTGCAAAAGTTTCGGGTGCTGGAACTTCTCGTATCACCATAGAAGGCGTGGAACAAATGGTGCCTGTTGAGTTCACAGTGATACCAGATCGTGTGGAGGCGGCAACTTTTATGTCAGCAATTGCGGTATGCGGAGGTAAAGCCCTTTTACGTAACGCGCGACCAGAACATATGCGGATGCTTATTAGGAAAATGGAAGAAATGGGGATGGAAATCACGCTAGATCCGGCGGGTATAGTCATAGAGAGAAATACCACAACTAAAGGTGTTCACGTATCGACGTTGCCCTATCCGGGGTTAGCAACCGACTACAAACCATTTTTAGTAGTTGCACTTGCAGTTTCCGAAGGATTGAGCATGGTCACCGAAAATATTTTTGCAGGAAGGTTTCGATATATCGATGAGTTAGTTCGGATGGGTGCTGATATCAGAGCAGAAGGAAGGCATGCTGTAGTGACGGGTGTGTCATGTTTCTCAGGTGCGAAGGTGAGAGCCCATGATATTCGAGCAGGAGCTGCGTTAGTAGTTGCAGGCATGGGAGCTGACGGAGTAACCGAAGTCTACGAAGCTGAACACATCGATCGGGGATATGAAAACCTCGCAGGTAAGCTGACGGCAATGGGCGCACAGGTAGAACGCGCCTAGATTGTTTCG
>CAJQGN010000037.1 GCA_905477545.1 uncultured Acidimicrobiales bacterium
CTCGCTTCCCGATCCAGCCCTAAACGCTCTAATGAACCTGGTGCGAAACTCTCGATCAGCACGTCTGCCCATTTCACGAGCTCATGCAAAATTGGAATAGAACTTTCTTTTTTGGAAAGGTCTAAGGTGATACTTTTTTTTCCGGCGTTGTACTCAGCGAAACAGGCAGAGTTATCGACGCCATCGCCATTCAAAAAAACTCCGGCAGTCCTGGTTAAATCCGGACGGTGTTCTGACTCGACTTTAATTACCGTTGCACCATGGTCAGCGAGTGTTCTACCCACGGTCGGTCCAGCAAAAGAAATAGTCATGTCTAAAACTTTTACGCCGTCTAGCGGACGCTTAAACGGTTTTAGCTGGGAGCCATCGGCGAAAGACTTCGGTTGTAGATCCTGGAGAAGCGCTTGGGTTTCGCCGATCTTTGGCGCACTGCCTAAGGGAGGCAATCTCGGTATCGCATGAACAAAAGGGCCTGGTAGTTTTGCTGACAATTCGCCAATACGAACTGGTTCCCATAATTCTCGTTCTTCGAATTGTTCGTTAGAAATTACTTCGCTTAAAGTTGAGACTGGCATTACTAGAAGTCGTCTTTGCTTGGCTGCCTCTAGTAATTCAGCTTTTGTTTTCGATTCGCAAAACTCGTAAATGGCTCGGGTCAACTTTTCATAGTGATCAAGGTCATCGACAGGAGACCAAGCTGAGTAATCGATATTTTGGAACGCTGGGTCTAAAGCGCCTTCGTCAACCATCCATTCAACAAACCGGTTTGTGAAAGGTCCAACTGCAGCTCCGAATAGATAGGTCAGAGTTACGTTTCCATCTTTAGCTGGAAAGTGGAAAGTTGACGCGACTTCCCCAATACGGACGTGACTCCCGTTACGAGCAACCTCTTCTGCCCCCCAGCTCGGGAAGAGCGGGTAGTGGAACGCTGCGTAGGTCCACGACTGTTGCGCTGAAACGTCCACTCGTTGACCTAATTGGGAATGGGAACGTTCTCTTAATGCAATAGCAACTCCAATCGCTGCATCTGCGCATGCATGAGACCAGACCTGAGGCACAGAGGTTCGTAATGGTGGAGCATCGGCGTCTCCATTAATAGACATCTGCACGCCAGCTGCTGCGAGAACCAGATCTGAATCAAGCCATTCAGCCTTCGGGCCTGTTAGCCCGAAGGGACTAACAGTCGCTTGCACTAGATGAGAGAACAAGTCTTCGAGTTCATCGGTCGAGGGGTAGCCGAGAGCATCTATCTCCGATGGTCTGCCTGAACGAAGGATCACGTCCGAAGAAGACACTAAATCGAGAAATCTTTTTTTATCCTTCGAATTTTTCGGATCGAGCATAACCGAGGCTTTACCTCGGCTAAAAGAATGATGAACTAGAGAATTATTCAGGTTGGGCTTGTCTTCCGCATATGGTTCTGTTCTGCGGATATTGTTGCCAGTTGGTGGCTCGACTAATATTACTTCTGCACCCAACTGAGCTAAAAGCGAACCTACGAAAGCACCCCTGGCATCAGTTAAATCCAATACCCGATATCTAGACAATAGAGCAGCCACTTTTTATAAACCTAAATTCCAAGCTTCAGCGATTAATTCAAGGCTTTTTATTCGCTCGGTTACACCGTATGTGGCTCCGTAAATCATAACTTCTGAGGCCTCTACAGCATTTGCTAACTCGATGAGTCCGACTTTTACTTCCTCTGCCGTGCCAAGCAGAGAGTTACTCGGCATTGAGCTGGCCCGTTCCCATTCTGGATGCGCCAGTGCTTTCTCAGGTGGCATGAGCGCCCAGAATCTTCCCGTTCTCATCCCGTATTTCCGCAGACGAGCCGGTGCAGCTAATCGCTCAGCCTCATCGTATGTGGAGGCTGCTATCGCTGCAGCTGTAATGATTGTGTACGGTTCTTCAAGAATTGTCGATGGCCGAAAAGCTTGTTGGTACAACTTTGCTGCTTCAAGGGTTCCTCCAGTATCAAAATGGTTAGCGAACGCGAATGGGAGGCCTAATATTCCCGCTAATTGCGCGCTGTAGCCACTGGATCCAAGGAGAAGAACATCAGGTGAGGAAACCGCCAATGGCGTTGCCGCAAATTTTTTCCACAGACCCTCATCGCTCCTCACGTCACCCAACAAACCTAAAACATCAACTAGGTCGCGCGGAAAATCTTCGACTGACATCGCTGCAGCTGATCCCCTCACAGCGATCATAGTTTCGCGATCGCTTCCTGGGGCTCGCCCGATGCCAAGATCTATTCTTCCGGGATGTAACGCTTCTAGAAGAGCAAATTGTTCGGCTACCACTAACGGAGCGTGGTTGGGCAGCATCACTCCGCCTGAACCAACTTTAATTTGTGAAGTTGAGGCAGCAATATGGGCCATCAGAACAGCCGGAGATGTGCTCGCAACTGTATTCATATTGTGATGTTCAGCGACCCAAAAACGTTTGTAGCCTAGCTGTTCAGCCATCTGGGCTGTAGTCGTGGCCTCAGTCAATGCTTGAGCGCTACTCGCATCGCTCGCAACTGTGGCGAGGTCAAGAACAGATAAAGGGAGTAACGTCATATTGATAAGCTAGACCCGGTTGATCATGTTGCGTCGGCCCAAAGAGCATAAACCGGATCTCCTTGATGCCCAAACTCGGTTCTTCTCTGGACCTGGAGGTTCTCCCATGGCCCTGTCAAGTTATAATACTGTGCGACGATCCTTGCGTGACCTTCATCATCAGTCCGAGACCAACCATTAATGGCTTTAGTGGGGAAGCATCTGTTTGAAAAGGTATTGACAAACTTTCCCCCTGGGCGCAGAACCCGATGAACCTCATCAAAGACTTCAAGTGGTTTCGTTAGATAATCGACTGACACGCAGCAAACAACAGCTTCAAAGGATGAATCGGCAAAAGGTAAAAGCGTGTTTACGTTAAGATCTTGTTGCATCCATGAAGCCGCTGCCTGATTCTGCTGCAACTCTTGTTGATTCATCCCAAGGGCAACTAGTTCTTTCGGCGTTGTCAGGAAGTGACTGACCCAAGAACTCATGAGATCCAGTACCGTGCCTCTTATCTCTAGTTCCTCGTATAGTTCTCCGATGCATCTAATCGCAGCTTCGTCGATATGGGTAACGAATCTCGGCGAGCTGTAAAAAGTAGCATCTAAACCATCATCAGCACGGTTAAAAAAATCAACAGGAAAAGCGCTGTAGCGATTATTTCCATTATAAGAATTCATTGAGTCGCTGTCTCTACCGTCTGGCTGGCTAGCTCAATTGCAGCTAACGCAAACTTGTGCATGTTAGCTACTCGCGAATTATCCAGTGTTGAAAGCTTCTGAACCATGTGAACTGGTCCTACACACGCGACCCAGCCATGACCGGGAGGGTCTCCATAAGGATTGCCTTGAGGCCCAGTAGCACCAGTTTCCCCGATCCCCCACGTGGTCTCGTACACTACACTCGCTCGTTCTGCTTGATAACGAGCGAACAGTTCTGTCGCTCCTTTCATACCCGGGGGAATCGGTTGATTCTGAGATAAAATTTGTCTTCCGACTGAGGTGTAGACAACCATCCCACCAACATAGAAATCGCTGGCACCAGCAACTCCGACTAAAGCAGCGTTTATTAGCCCACCAGATGCAGATTCTGAAACTGCTATTTTTTGATTTGCTTTACGCAATAGGCCTGCCATCTTTTCTGCTGCCCGCACCAGGTCAATAAACGTAGGTTCTGTCATCCCAGCGCACCACTCACTGCAAAATCAGCAATTTCGTCTGCCGTTAGCTTTAAGTGATCAGAAAGAATTTCAAAAGTATGCTCACCAAGTAATGGTGACGCGCTTAGCGGCCCGTGATCATATTTGTCAATCCTGTACTGATGGCCTGCATATGGGACTTTTCCCATAGCTCCATGAATGTGTCTTCTGTAGAATTTCATATGCTCATATTGCTTGTCGACAAGCAGGTCGCTACTACGTTGCACCAAACCTGCTGGAATGCCAGCTTCAAGCAGGGTTGACTCGAGTTGCCTACCATCGGCTCGCTTGGTCCATGCAGCTATTTCTTTATCTATTTGATCGTGTGCGTCGTTTCTTCCCTCTCTGTTGCGCAGCGTGAGATCTTTTGCCCACTTGGGTTTGTTCATCAACCGACATAGGTCAGACCAATTAGCATCATCTTCAATAGAGATTGCTATCCATCGATCTTCGCCAAGAACTGGGTACACCCCTTGGGGAATATTTTGCGGGTCTCTGTTACCTGAACGCATTGGTTTTTCACCCGATATTTGGTACGCCAAAAGTTCTGGAGCTAGTAACTGCAGACCGCATTCAAGCTGAGCGGCATCAATTGTGCAACCTCTGCCAGTTCGTTCAAGTCGGTCAACGGCAGCAAGCACTGCCGGAGTTAGAAAACGAGGAGAGATCGTGTCAGTATATGCAAGATATGGCCCATCGGGTGGAAGATCAGACCAGCCAAACACTTCATAGAACCCAGCTATTGCCGCGGCGTGGTACCCATAACCCGCCAGGGGCGACAAAGGGCTCCCAGTTGACAGCAGTGACGTGTGAACAATTATCGCCTCTGGGTTCAAGGCTCTAATTGTGTCATCATCTAGGCCAGTTCGACCAAACGCGCCAGGACTCCAGGACTCTACGACTACATCGGCCCATTCCACGAGACGCTTGGCAATATCTAACCCACTTGGGTTTTTCATATCGATGTCAATACCCAGTTTAGAAGTGTTGAAAGTTCCGAAGAATTGGGACATGTTCACATCATTAATATTGTCTTTAAAAGGTGGGTTTAACCTCAACGGATCTAGTCGAGAACCTGATTCGACTCTCACTACCGTTGCTCCGTGGTCCGCAAGTGCTTTGGCAGTTATGGGGCCTACCCCAACCCATGCGAAATCAGCTACTTTTAGTCCTTCTAAAGGCAAGACCGACCTTGGGATTTCACGATCTTTGGGAAAGGTCGAGCGCGCGGCCAGCTCATCTCGTATCTCTTTTGAGTGTTCGTTGACATGAGGAGGCTGTCGGTTCGCTTTCACACGTTCATTGTCAAAGGAGACATACCCGCCAGGTAGCTTCACATCATCCAAACCCCTGCCCGTTTCAGATTC
>CAJQGN010000038.1 GCA_905477545.1 uncultured Acidimicrobiales bacterium
GAAATTCTCGGTGACACGTACGGCTTAATGATTTACCAAGAAGCCATGATGCGGGTAGCCCAACGCATAGCTGGTTACACGCTCGCTGAAGCAGACGACCTGAGAAAAGCTTGCGGCAAAAAAAAGCGAGATCTCATCGCCCAACACCGCGTAAAGTTCGTTGAAGGTACCAAAGCATCAGGTTACGAAGAGGCGCTAGGCACTCAACTCTTTGACATTATTGAACCGTTCGCAGATTATGCGTTCAACAAAAGTCATGCGTTCGGGTACGGACTTATCTCGTACCAGACAGCGTATTTGAAGGCTAACTACAGAGTAGAGTTTATGGCTGCTGTGCTGACCGGCGTTAAACACAATCTTGATAAAGCAGGTATTTATCTCAATGACTGCCGCCAGGCTGGGATAACAGTTCAAGTCCCGGACATAAATCACAGTGAAGTAGATTTCTCTGCCAAAGATGGGGTTATCCCATTTGGGCTTTCAGCGGTCAGGAATGTGGGTGAAGGTGTCGTAACTCCAATAGTCGAGGAACGTAAAGCTAATGGTCCTTACAAAGATTTTTATGACTTCTGTGATCGTGTCCCAACTCAAATTTTAAATCGACGTTCGATTGAAGCACTAACTAAAGCTGGTGCTTTCGAATCTTGTGGGCACAGCAGGCAAGGGCTGCTTATGGTCAGTAGTCAAATCATTGACCAAACGGTAAGTCGACGTCGTGAAGCAGACATGGGAATTCAAACTTTGTTCGGGGAGCTCGACACTGCGTCCAGTGGAGGAGGTTTCACAGAAAAAATTGAGATACCGAGCACTGAGGTCGATGAAAGAACCATGCTCACCTGGGAAAAAGAAATGCTAGGACTTTACGTTTCCAGTCACCCCTTAATGGGCGCTGAGGCATCTCTCAGACGGGCAACCGATTGTACGATCGCAGATGCTACCGCTCAGCCTCCATCAGAAGATGGCCGTGACCCAATGATTGTACTTGGCGGCGTTATCACTAATCTTCAACGCAAATACACCCGTAATGGTGACCTAATGGCCGTTTTTACTTTGGAAGATCTTCAAACTTCAATCGAAGTAATGGTCTTCCCAAGAACTATGAGCGAATACGGTCAGATGCTGGAAGATGACACGGTTGTTTTAGCTACCGGCCGACTCGACGGACGCGATGATGAACCTAAATTTATTGTAAACAGGTTCCAACATTTCCAGGTAAAAAAAGGCTCGCAACCGGTCCGAATATTGGTCCCGTCTCACCTTATTAACGACACACTCATCGCAGAACTAAAAAGTTTACTCTCATCGCACCCGGGAGATTCCCGAGTCCTTCTCAGTCTCGGAAGCCAAACTGTTCAGCTCCCAGATGAGTACAGAGTAGATGCAGCCAATGGGTTAGCTGGAGAGTTGCGGGTACTTCTAGGTCCAGACTCTATTCTCGTTTAGTAATTTACCTCTTGCTACCTAATACACTTTGATTTTGGCGACGCACTGATTCACGTGCAGTGCTGTGCGTTGGTGCGATGGGAGTTCAAATGTCTGATGGTGATACTCGAAAAGTTAACGAGAAAGCTCTCAAAGACCCTGGCGAGCAGTGGCGACCCATGGCCAAATTCAAATCTTTCCAAAAGAACGACCAAATTTGGGTGCTTGTGGGTATCGGCCTTCTGATCTTGACTATGAACATAGTGTTTGGTTTAGGAGGCGATAACGGCGCTACTAATGACATGATTTTGAAGTGAGACGACGATACTAACTATGAGTTCTGATCTAGTAATAATTTTACCTGATGGATCTGAAAGACATCTCGCGCCTGAATCAACTGGCGCAGATTTAGCAGCAGATATAGGCGGTCGCGCTGCTCGAGAAGCGCTCATAGCAGTAGCTGATGGAATCCAAATCGACTTGGACACAGCACTACCAAACAACTCGCAGGTCTCTTTAATTTTTGGTAACTCTGAAGAGGGCACCGAAGTGCTTCGGCACTCAACTGCCCACGTTCTTGCCCAAGCAGTACTGAGTTTATACCCAGGAGCTACTTTTTCTATCGGCCCTCCGATCCAGGACGGGTTCTACTACGACTTTGATCTTCCGGGTGATCAAACCTTTAATGACGATGACCTTGCCGCTATCGAATCGAAAATGAGAGAAATTGTTGGGCGAAAACAACCTTTCATTAGATCAGAGGTGGATAGAGCTGCAGCGAATGAACTGTTCGCTGACCATCCCTACAAGCTGGAAATCTTAGATGGCGAAGCCGACGATCCGATGTCTGGCCCGGAGGGTGGTGTTATTACCACTTATCGAAATACTGACGACTTTGTCGATCTTTGTCGTGGTCCCCATGTGCCTGACACCGGATATCTTGGCCATTTCAAACTGATGAGGGTCGCGGGTGCGTACTGGCGAGGTGACGAGAAGCGTCAAATGCTTCAACGCATCTACGGCACAGCATGGTCTTCTAAAAAAGAATTGAAACAGCACTTAGAACGGCTCGAAGAAGCTGCTAAGCGTGACCATCGCAAATTAGCAACCGAGCTCGATCTTCTAAGTTTCCCTACAGAACTTGGCGGCGGTTTAGCTGTATGGCACCCAAAGGGCGCAGCTATCCGCAAAATAATGGAAGATTACAGTCGTCAACGCCACGAAGAAGGCGGATACGAATTTGTCTACACTCCCCACCTCGCGAACGAACGGCTATTCCAGACTTCGGGACATCTAGATTTCTACGCGGACGGTATGTACCCAGCCATGGAAATGGACAATGGGACGTATTACCCAAAGCCTATGAATTGTCCGATGCACTGTCTTATTTTCGGACACGGTCAACGAAGCTACAAAGAACTCCCTTTACGTCTTTTCGAGCTCGGTACCGTATACCGCTACGAACGTTCAGGCACCTTGCATGGGTTGATGCGTATAAGAGGATTTACCCAAGACGACAGTCATCTGTTTGTAGCGTCCGAGCAGCTTTTAGATGAAATAACTTCGCTGCTTGACTTCGTGCTCTCAGTTCTTCGCGCTTTCGGTTTCGACGATTTTACTTTCAAC
>CAJQGN010000039.1 GCA_905477545.1 uncultured Acidimicrobiales bacterium
CAGCCACCAAAGCCAGACTCGACATGGCTAACCTTTGGAACGCCCATGTCTTGAGCAGCTTCGTCGACAACGCTGAACGAAGACCGCCGGCACAGCACAAAATAAATTCACGATCTTCTTGAAATATTTCTTTAGTGTATGGAGAATCAGGCGATACCCAAAATTCCAACATCCCGCGTGGAGTGTGCGTTGAACCTGGAATTACACCTTCTCTTTGCAGCTCGCGCACGTCACGAATATCTACGATAAGTGCCCCATTGGTTTCCACCCGGCGTAGCGCCTCTTCCGGGGTTAAATTATCAATTTCAGACTTCGCTTCTTCAGCCATCTCGTTCACTGATCTAACTGACATAACTATCTCCCTACATTTTCTCAGCCGTATTAAAACAAATAGACGATGTAGACCATATTACTCATCCGACATCACAACTCCTGTTTTCTCTAATTCTTCGATATCAGCGGCACTCAACGCTAATATTCTGTCTAGAACTGGTCTATTACTTTGACCCAAGAACTCTGGCAGAGGCTCTCGATCCGGTCGACTTGATTCACTAAATTTAACAGGCAATCCCGTAACTGCAAGCGGACCGAATGTGGGGTCGTCCACGTTTCTGACCATTCCTCCTTCGATAAAGTGCGGGTGCTTCATAGCCTCAACTGGACTAAGGACTGGAGCGGCAGGTATGCGATGCTCTTCCAGCCATTGCAGTGCTGCTCCGTCACTCTCGAATGACTGCACCCAGCGCTCTACTATACTGATAAGCTCTGTCGCATTTTCGATTCGATCATTACCTGTACGAAACTTTGAATCAGTCGCAAGTTCCGCTTTATTCATTGCTTCACAGAATCGGGGCCACTGCCGCTCCAATACTTGAATCACGATCCAACCATCGGGTCCTTTATAGGTTCCCGATGGAACTACAATTCCAAACTGTCTTCCCGAACGTGCCTGAGCCCATTCTCCTTTGGTTGCACTGTGCCCTTGCACTGCTATCGAATGCATATGAAAAACTGGATCAACAAGATTTACTTCGATGCACTGCCCCAGTCCCGTTCTTTCTCTATGAAACAAAGCGTGTCCGATTGCTCCGAAAAGAACAAGACCCGCCGCACAGTCCGCAATCGGTGAACCCGTAAATTGCGGAGGGCCGTCAGCGTCTCCAGTTAAGTGCATCATACCGGATAATGCTTGGCCCATAAGATCGAAGCCCTGCAAGTGAGACAGCGGCCCTTCTTTGCCAAAGGCAGATATGGATGCCATGATCAACGAGTCATCTAAGGCATGCAAATCGGCCCATGCTAAACCCTTTCGCTCTAAAACACCTGGTCCAAAGTTTTCAACAATAACATCACATTCGAGGGCCAGAGAACGAACTAAGTCGTGTCCTTCTTTCTTTGAGAAGTCTACACAAATTGAATTTTTGCCTCTGTTTTGTTGTGTGTAATAGCTACTAGTGCGACCTTCAACAAAGGGCAATAAGCGACTTGGGTCTCCATTGGGTCCTAGCTCAACTTTGATGATCTCGGCACCCAACTCAGAAAGCATGCGAGTCGCTGATGGACCGGACAAATATTGGGTTAAGTCTAAGATCCGTACATTCTCAAGAATCATATTACGACAGTAGAACCTACGAGCCTCTTGTGCGCCGTTCCGCACTGGTGAATCTAAAACATTTTCTGAACGTAACTTTCAACCTTCACAATCGATGTTCCAACATCTTCAAAGTCGAACCTTTATTTTGGCCAGTCCCAAGACCCGGTGATAAAAAGTTATCTCAGCCCAGTACTTCTTTTCCTATCGTAGCGCACTCACTTATTTGATTCTTCAACCAGGCCACATCTGGGATCGGACGTGCTGTCAACTCCTCAACAGAAAACAACTGTTCAATCGCAGCAGCATTACTGAGCAGAGCATGGTCTTCGAACATCGGCCCAATGCACTGAATTCCAAACGGAGTACCATTCAAGTCAAATCCACACGGCAACGCAGTCACGGGATTTCCGACGACGGTCAAGGCAGAACTTAAAGCTAGCCAAGCCATGTAGTTTTCAACGGCACGTCCATCAATTTCTTCTGGGTAAAGTGAAGTCCATTTGAACGGAGGGACGCTAACACCCGGGCAGATAATGAGATCGAAATTCTCAAACTGAGTGGTGAATTCCTGAAAGAGCTCCATTTGTCGACGGCGAGCTTTAGCTATAGCCAGGACATCAGTAGATAACGCAGTCTCATAGCTATTGCGGATATTCGGGTTAATGCCCCCATCGTAATTATCAATTTCTCGATGATACTGCGTTGCAAATACATCAGCTCTCAGCTGCCAATCAACGGCCGGGGCATCTGTCAAGTCAACATCAACCTCTGACAAAACCGCCACATGTTTTGACAAAAAGCTCACGCGTTCCTCAAAGCTTTCACGAATCGATTTAGACACAAGGACGCCGCCTAAATCAGTAGAAACACCGATACGAAGATTGCCTATGTCAACCTCCTTTAAATTACAAAAAACTGATGAATCAAGCGGGAAGCACATAGGGTCGAGTCGGCTTGAATTATCTCTCTGCGCTAACGCCGCTAGCAACAACGCAGCGTCGGCAACAGTGCGCCCCATAGGCCCTTGAAGACTATAATTCGTTTGCGTAATTGTCCGAAGTTCATGTGGTACTAGTCCAGGGCTAGAGCGATGTCCCACTACCCCGCTGTAGCAAGCTGGAATTCGTAAACTGCCGCCATGATCAGAACCTGTTGCCAACGCCGCCATTCCTACTGCGACGGCAACAGCCGACCCACCAGAGGACCCACCGCAAGTTTTTGCAGGGTCAAAGGGATTTCCCGTTGCCCCGAACAGGCGATTCACAGTATTTGCGCCGATGCTCATTTCAGGAATATTGGTCTTACCAGTTATCACCCCGCCACTTGTTCGCACGCGTCGCACGATGCCTGAATCAGCATCTGGGATATGATCAGCAAAATACTCGCTGCCATATGTTGTCAAGATGCCAGAGGTAGGTTGTAAATCCTTTATGGCCACCGGCAAACCGTGAAGCGGCCCTAAGGGAACACCGTCAATGACTTCGTGTTCCTTGCGCCTCGCATCATCCATTGCCATTTCGTCTACTCGCGTAACAACTGCATTTAGAGCACTGTTAGTATCATCAGTTCGACGCAAACATGACTCCAGGAGCTCTACCGGCGACAACTCTTTACTCCTAATCATTGCGCGAGCTTCAGTTGCCGATAAGTCGCAAGGCTCAATCATCTAAGTCTCCTATGCAGCTAGCTCAGTGCTAGCACGAGTCACATTCTTCTAGACACTAACTAATTCACTCGTCCTCAAAGCCCATATCCCTTCTTGAACTTGATGTATCTAACTTGCAATTCGATAATTTGAAAGACCAGACTCCTCCAACCTATGCACAAATCATCCCCATTTACATCTAATAATAAATGAACCAGCTTTGAGCAAGAATGGTAAAAATCGTCACGCATTCTGACGTTACGTCAGAAACATCAGACAGACTAATAACAAAGACAACGCGACAATTCACCCAGTTGCAAGTCAGAGCATTGACTCATGCATGAATGCCTCATAGGCACACGACTTAAGGACCCTCAATGATGCTAGTTATGGTGCGTGACACTGGATACAACTTGGTTTTAGTCGTGCATATTCTTGCCGTAGTCATAGCATTCGCTCCGGCCTTCGTGCACCCAATTTTGGTGCGCCAAACCCGTAACCATGATCTCACTGATCGTTTCAAGATTATCTCGCTCATGCAAGCAAACGGGCAGCGCATCTACGCGCCTGCTCTCGCCGTGGCAGGCATACTCGGATTTACCCTGACTGGAATGTCAGAGCAGCTTTACCAGCTAAGCCAACTCTGGTTATGGCTATCTGCTGTTTCCTGGCTTGCAATGAACGGCATACTCCATGCTGTAATCCTCAAAGCTGAAGGGCAAATGGCAAATGGAGACACAGCCGCAGAAAGGCGAGCTGAAATTGGCAGCGGTGCCATCAGCCTACTATTCATCTTGACTCTAACTTTAATGATATTTAAGCCAGGCCTCTAGATCTTTCGACTCATGACTTCATGCTTCGTCTCTAACAATTTTGAGGCCAGCAGGGTCGATTAACATTCCGTGCACTTCCTTGTTGTTACTGTGCCCAACATGATGAAGACTAAATGCGCTTTGAAGTGAGTTATACATTCCCATTGCGTCCAAAGCCTGATTTACGCTTTGCTTAGCTAGCGTCAATCCGAACATCGGTCGTTTAGCAATATGGGCTGCCAATTCAAGAGTCGCCTGTTCCAAGTCATTCTCTGGGACGACTTGATTAACCATTCCACGTTGTAATAATTCATCGGCTCCTATCGCACGGCCTGTAAACAGCATTTCTTTCGCTAGTCGGCTGCCTGCTTCAAATGGATGCACAAAATATTCGCACCCGTTCACGTTGAATGCCACTACTGGATCACTAAAGGTCACGTTTTCTGCAGCAACAATCATATCCATCGGCCAAACCAACATTAGCCCGCCCGCAATAACCTTTCCTTGAACTTGAGCAATCGTTGGTTTAGGCAAATTTCTCCAACGCCAACATAAGCCTAAATACATCTCTGCTTCTCGCGCCATGTAACCCTCAGCACCAGGTGCATTAAAATGGCACTGAGTTCCAACTGTTGGGAAATCATCCATGTTCGGGGAACTTGCAGATAAATCATGACCAGACGAAAAGTGCTTTCCATCGGCCGCCAGAATGATGACCCTCACTCCTTCATCAGCAGCGGCCAAATCAAAAGCATCATTAAGCTCTGACAACATCAAATAGTCTTGGGCGTTTGCCGCCTCAGGCCTAGCTAGGACTATTCGAGCGACCCCTTCACTAGGCATTTCATATCTGACGCGTTCAAAATTGTCAGTCATTAGTAATTACACCCCGGTTTCGCCTTAAATGGCTCAAGTAAAAGTATGACATGACCATTCGCTCTGGTTCAATCTGGTCCACTTTTATCGGTAAACCACGCTGACGCGCCAAAGTTATTCATCCCTCATTTCAGGAAGGAGTTGCGGTTTAGCAGACGCTCCAACCTTTGCGAGTCCGCCATCAACAACGAGTGTTTCGCCGGTGACGTAACGAGACGCATTCCCGGCGAAGAATAAAATTACATCAGCGATATCATCTGAAAAACCCCACCGTTTAAGTGCTATTTGACCCTCCATATCCTCGATAAGTCCCGGGATAGTTTGCCGGCTCTCTTCCCATATATCCGTCGCTATCAGCCCTGGTGCTATCGAATTCACACGGATACCAGCCGGACCCCAATCTGAAGCAAGCGCCCTAGTCAATGCGTCAACCGCGCCTTTTGTAGCTGCATAAGCGGCCCTACCCGCTGGACCTCTTATTCCGGCCACCGAGCTAATATTAATTACAGATCCACCGCCTCTCGACTTCATGGACTCTTCAAGACCAATTGTTAACATCAGTAATGCTCGAACATTTATTGCGTAAACCAGGTCGACGTCTTGTTCGGTCAACTGATTGGGCATTCGTCGCATAGGGATGCCGGCGTTATTGACTAGGATGTCGACACCCTCTACAAGGGCCAGCACATCGCTTGCCAGAACGGCGCCAGCTCCAGCTTCTGAAAGGTCCGCCGTAATTACTGCAGGTGAGTGCGTTAATTCTCCAGCTACGCGTTGCAGGTCACTCGTGGTGCGCCCGCTTAGAACCACCTGAGCTCCCGCTGCATCAAGAGCACGCGCGGCCGCTTCTCCAATGCCTCGACTCGCTCCAGAAACTAGCGCTATTTTCCCTCTTAAATCTGTCATGCCAGAACTTACCTCGGTTATCGCTCCCACAGCAGCCGATTTAGAAGATTGACACGAACATGGATGACTGATTCAAACCGATTGCAGAAAGTTGTCTTATCGCTGGTTTTCGAAGGCCATCGCTGCAAACAGAAGACAAAAGGACCTCCACCGAGCATGTGGAAGTCCCTCACGTGTCTATTTACTATTTAATTTAAATGCTTAACTGACTGATTAACAGTTGTGTCCTGCAGACGATTGAGAACAAATTTCGTCTAGTTGCGTATCAGATATGTACGCCTTGACAGTTCCATCCCAATGAATGGAGGTAGTGCATGCCTTACATCTATAGCTTGAGCTAATAGATGACTTTTTGCCACTTGCGTGGTGCGGATATTTCATATTTTACCTTTCTCTTCCTAGCAGAAACTTATCGACGTCTCTCTAATCAGTATCGGTACTGATCCGAAAGATCAAATAATTCTCGGTTTATGAACGGCGCACAATTTAATAGCACCTTTAGGAACGCATCAATTTCCCCCCGGATTATTAATGCATTTGCTAACTATGATAAAGTCTCTAGCATCAGTGTACACGAATCGGATCACCGCCCACCAGCATCGAAGACGTTTTGTTAACAATCATTGTGAAAAACCCAAGCCATGGGAACCCCACGACCAACGGCCCTAAGAGCAAGCAACTCTTTCTCTTACTTCAAAGTCAATGTGACTTAGCGAACTCCTACTAAGGTGGCTTTATGTCTTCCATGTCATCGTTTGCTGATCTCGACGGTGAGGTCTATTAGTGAGGTTCCTGCGCGGTGCAGACGGTGAACATGCTGTGCTCAATGAGCTCGGAGGCATAGGCCCCAACCTGCTACTGACTCATGGAAACGGTTTAAATACCGGTATGTGGGCTGCAGCCATTCCTTACTTAGTACCTCACTTCTGCTGTTATGGGCTCGATTTTCGCGGGCATGGGCGGTCCACGGTCCAATCGCATCCACTTAAGGTAGAGCGTTCGTTCTTCATTAATGAAGTTCATATGGCAGTCGAGGCACTGGGCGGCGGGCCGATTCATGCTGTTGGCCACTCGCTAGGTGGCGCGACCTTATTAAAAGCTGAAATTGACCGACCCAACACGTTCTCAGATCTTTGGTTATTCGAGCCTGTACTAGTTCCGCCCGGAAGACCACCCCTTGATGACAACCACCCATTAATACTTGCATCTCGCCGCAGAAGAACAGTGTTTAATTCAAGAGAAGAAATTGTGAATAGATTAATGAGTAAGTTACCGTTTTCCCAATGTGAAAGATTAGCTGTGGAGTCTTACATCGACTTCGGAACCGTCGCTACAGAAAACGGAGTTCGACTTTCCTGCTCGGGTGAGACCGAGGCAAATATTTTCATGAGCGGTACACCTACAGATTTCGGGACACTAGAAGCAGTGAACTCGAGAACAGTGGTCGCTCGAGGTGAAAAAATAGCTAGTGGAAATGAAATTCCGCCCGCGATGGCAGAACCAATAGTAAAAGCCTTAGCGCATGCCTCACTGTTGACTATGAGTGACCTGACTCACTTCGGTCCATTGGAAGACGGTAAGCGTGTCGCTAACGCAATCTTAAAACATTTTGTTACTGCCTAGCTGACAGGATCAGCTAAAAGCGGGAAGCTTTTGAGGATCGAGCTCATAAAGATCCATAACGTTCCCCCACACCATTTGCTCTCTCTCTAACTCGGGAACATTTGACAAAATATCATCGAGAATAGGGCGAGAGTTCGGCCAGATAGAGTCATGGTGTGGATAGTCGTTTCCCCATAGAAGATTCTTCACACCGATAGCCTCGCGTGTAGCAATCCCTTCTTTATCGTCTTCGAAAGTCACCCAAAAATTTCGGTCAAAATACTCTGAAGGTTTCATAGTCAATTCATCTGAGACCTCCCAGGGAGTCCTGTAAGCAGCGTGATCTAGTCGCTGTAATGTGTGAGCGACCCAGCCGGTCTCATACTCGCTTATAACAAGCTTCAGTTTCGGGAATCGCTCAGTTACTCCGCCACAGATGATATCAATCATGGTGTTCACAGCAGTAGTGTGGGCCAATGTATAGCCCTTCAGATGGCCACCCGGTGTCCCCCAGTGCTCTGGTAATCCGCCATCTAAAGTTTGCCCTGTGAAAATGTGCATTGTCAAGGGAAGCCCATATTCCTCGGCTCGTGCCCAGAAAGGATCAAAGTCTGGATGACAATAGGGCTTAACTGGGTCAATGTGAGTTGGTATCGCAAAACCTCGAACGCCTTTTGCGCTCGACCGGTCTATCTCAGCTATCGCTCTCTCGACATCTGGAAGCGGCAGGCAACCCACCCCTATTAGCCGGTCTCTGTCGACTGAGCAATAATCAACAATCCAATCGTTGTGTTGACGGAAGGCTGCATCGCGAACTTCTGGGTCCGGGACGGCAAACGTAAACATACTGAGACTTGGGTACATGACTTCACCAACTATGCCGTCAGTTTTTTGTTCCTCTAGACGAGCAACGGGATCCATTACTCCCGGATTGAAGCCGTCATATCCCATCGCTATTCTCTCGTGAGTGGCTGGATCATCAAGCGAGGCTCCGGCTATACCTAAACGACCGACTGGAACGGAGCGCATGCCGTCAGGCAACATCAACCAGGTGCCTGACTTGCCATCCAACTCCTTCGATATGTAGGGAGCCTTTGATCCAAACCTATCTACTAACCCATCATAAATCTCAGCTGCTTCGACTACGTGCGAGTCGCAGGAGTAATAACGCATCATCTCCCCTTCCGTTTCACTTACTAATTCTACTTTACTCGTTTTCCAAGTTCACGTTCGGTTTAGGGATTCGTATCTGACAGCACGCTGATCTATAATTAAAAACTAGTTAAGGTGTAGAGTAGAATTTTTGGTTCGTAAAGTCGGTTTAACACCTGGAGTATTTTGCCTTGCGATACTAACAGATGCAAAAGGCACGTCTTTTAGGGCAAGTTATTATTATTAATCTTGACGGACCTTGGAAACGAAAAGTACTTGCATCTCCAAACACCAGATCTCGAAATGTGGCAAGGTTGCTTTATGCGAGCGATAGAGATCCAATCATTAACCGGCCCAGCGGGCGTGACAGTAGTTGAAACAAACGAACCCGAGCCAGATAGCCAAAGCGTCATAGTTGATATTGTCTGTGGTGGGGTCTCCTTCCCAGACTTACTGCAGAGCCAAGGCCTCTACCAGTACAGACCAGACCCACCTTTTACTCCCGGCATTGAAGCTTCAGGCGTTGTTAGGTCAGCTCCTAGTGGGAGCGGCTTTAAACCCGGTGATCGAGTAGCGGCGTGGACCAGAGGTTGTCTAGCTGAGACAGTCCTAGCTAAACCAGAAGAACTTTTTGCCCTACCTGAGCAGCTGTCTTTCGAGGAAGGGGCTGCCCTGGTTATGAACTACCAGACAGCTATTTTTTGTATGGTTGATCGCGGCAACCTAAAGGCCGGCGAGAGCGTTCTGATTCTAGGAGCGTCGGGTGGCGTCGGAACATCAGGAATTCAGGTTGCTAAAGGCATTGGCTGCTCTCAGGTTATCGGCTTAGTGTCTACGTCGGAAAAGGGTGAAATAGCACTGGATGCTGGAGCTGATCACATCGTATTGGTTAGCGATACATGGAAAGATGAGGTAATTGAACTAACCGGAGGGCGAGGTGTTGATATGACATATGATCCGGTTGGCGGAGACAGATTTCTGGATGGCGTACGAGCGCTTGCGAGATTCGGTCGACTTGTAGTTGTAGGTTTTGCCGCTGGGGACATCCCTACCGTAAAAGTGAATCGTCTCCTGCTTCGAAACGTCACGATTGTCGGCGCAGCATGGGGTGAAGCAGTCGCACATGACCCCTCCATTCCTGACAATATTCATCAGCGATTGTTACCGATGATCACCGCTGGTGCCATCAAACCGCCTATTGGGCAGGTTCTCGATCTCAGTGAAGCTCAAGAAGCCTACCGACTTCTCGACGAACGCGAAGCCGTTGCCAAGGTGCTTGTGCGAATGCGTCCAGACCCTTCGTGAAATTCTCCCGAGCCAAAACTTAGGTACGACACTACGATTACGTAGCTTTCTTAAATTGTTGAATTCCAATCTCGTGCGATAAGAGCCATCTGCACGGCTACCTCAGTAGCTTCGTCGCCCACATTGTGGCCCCCGTTAGCCTCGCTCCGTGCCATAGCCTGTTCGTGATCCTCAACCGTCACCACTCCAAAGCCGATTGGCAAACCAGTATCTAGCTGCACACGAAGGACTCCGGTGGCACTTCCTTCTGACACCAATTCATAATGAGTGGTTTCTCCCCGTATCACCGCACCAATAGCCACGAGTGCATCGAAATCACCTGAACGAGCTAGGAGCTGAGCAGCTAGGGGAATCTCCAGGCAGCCAGGTACCGACACCCATGTAGCGTTTTTAACCTGCAGTCGATCTAAAGCTTTCTCTACACCGTCGGCTAATCGATTAACTACTCCTTCATTCCAACCAGCACGAATCACTCCAATTCTCAGGTTCGCTCCGCTCAGATCAGCCGGCAGTTTCGGTCCATTGTTTCCACTAGGCATACGACACAAGATAGTTGTTTCGTTGGCGCATCGACACCTAAGTCGAATAACGTAGGTTTGTGCTGCTGACTGAAGAACAGAAAATTATCCGTTTAAATGCCCGAAACTTTGCCAAAAACGAAATTTTTCCTCATGTACAAGCGTGGGAAAAAGCAGGTTCAGCACCTCGTGAGCTCTACCGAAAAATGGGCGCAGTCGGTCTAATGGGGATGACTATATCGCAAGAATACGGAGGCTCAGGACTAGATTTCGTTAGCTACGTTCTAGCTGTTGAGGAAATCTCCGCTGCGGATGGTGGTATCAGCAACATGATGTCCGCAAACAACTCTCCAGTAGCTGTCGCCATTGAGAAATTCGGAACTGACACGCAAAAACAAAACCTCTTGCCATTTCTAACTTCCGGCGAGTGGCTCGGATGTATTCATCTAACAGAGCCCCACACCGGATCTGATGCAAGTGCGATTACGACTCGCGCCGTGCGAGATGGCGACGAGTATGTACTAAATGGCCAAAAATCTTTTATAACCGGTGGCTCAACCGCCCAAATTGCTCTCATCATCGCACGGACAGACGAACTGAAAGAGAAAAACGGGATTACAGCCTTTATCTGCTCAACAGATAATCCTGGTTACAAGGTTCTTTCAAAGGAAAAGAAACTCGGACATAGAACAAATGATACTTGTCAAGTGGCGTTTGATTCCATGCGTGTACCTGCGACCGACGTTCTCGGTGAAGTCGGACGCGGTCTAAGCGTCGCTCTCGGTGGCTTGTCTTTGGGGAGAATTGGAGTGGCGGCACAATCCGTTGGTGGAGCTCGCTCAGCGTTAGCTGCTGCTCATCGCTACAGCAAGGACCGTCAGACCTTTGGTAAACCAATTATTGAGCATCAAGCAATCAGTTTTCAACTTGCAGAAATGGCAACTCAAATTGAAGTCGCTCGCCAGATGTATCTCCATGCGGCACAAACGCACGATGCTGGACTAGACAGCACCTACGAAGCCTCAGTTAGTAAACTGTTCGCTTCAGAAATGGCAGAAAGAGTCGCTTCTGCTGCGATTCAGATTCATGGCGGCTATGGATACTTAGAAGATTATGAAGTTGAAAAAATTTATAGAGACGTGCGTGTATACCAAATCTATGAGGGAACCTCAGAGATCCAAAAAATCGTGATTAGCCGACTCTTAGACAAAATTGATCTTTAACTCGGCTATCCGCGTATGGTAGAGACCCATGGTTGATATCCGGCTCGCAGCGGACATCGGTGGAACATTCACTGACTTAGCCCTCACAATTAACGACACCCTTTGGACAACCAAACTCCTCACAACTCCATCTGAACCTGCACGCGCCGTGTTACAGGGCATCTCCACTTTGTGCCACCAAAGTAGCATTGGTATGGCTGACATCGACGTCTTCGTCCACGGCACCACTCTTGCCACCAATGCATTGATTGAAAGGCGCGGAGCACTCACAGGTTTTTTAACCACTCATGGCATGCGTGATTCAATCGAAATGGCCCACGAAAATAGATTTGAACAATACGATCTAGCAATGCGCAGACCTGAGCCATTAGTTCCACGAAACCTGCGGGTCGGAATTCGAGAACGCCTTGACTCGAAGGGAAACGTGTTAATTGAATTGAACGGTCAAGACGTTCTTGATGCTGCAGAATTCTTCAAGTCATCTGGCGTTGAAAGTATCGCAATTGGCTACCTGCACAGCTATCAGTCTGATGCTCATGAACAAGCGACTGCTGACCTAATTAGAGAACATTGGCCGGAAGTTTCAATTACTCTTTCGTCACAGGTTTGTCCAGAAATACGCGAATATGAACGCTTTTCCACGACATGCGCTAACGCATATATACAACCCTTAATGGCTGAGTATCTAACACAATTAGATGCTCAAAGAAAAGAGCAAGGAATGCTCTGCCAAATGTTCCTCATGCAATCGGGAGGAGGTCTGGGAACACTCGAGGAGGCGCTTAAATACCCTGTCCGACTGGTAGAAAGTGGCCCTGCTGGAGGCGCTTTGCTCTCAGCTGAAATAGCAAGGGAATTAGATCTTAAGGATGTCCTTAGCTTTGACATGGGCGGCACCACAGCCAAATTGTGTATTATCAACAATGGTCGACCACGTACTAGTCGCGAATTTGAAGTAGCGCGCGAATATAGGTTTCTAGCTGGAAGTGGTATTCCACTTCGTTTGCCTGTAATAGAAATGGTTGAGATTGGAGCTGGAGGGTCTTCGGTCGCACACCTAGATCAGCTAGGAAGAATAGCTGTAGGGCCAAGAAGCACTGGATCGCAGCCCGGACCTGCTAGCTACGGGGCCGGCGGCCATGAAGCAACCGTGACTGACGCCGACGTTATTCTGGGTAAAATTGTGCCTGACTTTTTCGCTGATGGCGAAATACCATTAGACATAGATGCTGCAACTACAGCTCTAAATAATATGATTGCCATCCCAGCATCATTAACTTCAATGACGGCAGCTATTGGTGTCGCAGAAGTAGTCGACGAAAATATGGCTAACGCCGGCAGAGCACATGCCATCGAGCAGGGTTGTGACATAACGGGGGGAACCCTAATTGCATTTGGCGGAGCTGCTCCCCTTCATGCTGCGCGTGTAGCGCAAAAACTAGCGATCGATACAATAATTGTTCCTTCTGGCGCCGGAGTTGGCTCAGCAATAGGCTTTCTACGAGCCCCTGCAAGCCATGAAGCTGTCCGCACTCGCTATCACAAATTGAGTACATTAACGATGTCCGACGCACTTGATCTTCTGCAAGACATGCGACGCGAAGCATATCAAGTCGTGAACAGCGCAGCGCCGAACTCAACTACAACCGAAAATGTCCGCATCTACATGCGCTACCTGGGTCAAGGCCATGAGATCCCAGTTGAAGTTGACCTCACTCGCGTATCTTCAAGTTCACCAAACGCAGATTATGAGTTACGAGAACATTTAACTTCATTATTTCTTGCAAGCTACAGAAACCTATATGCCCGGGAAATACCTGGGCTAGAGATTGAAGCTCTCAACTGGCTGTTAACTATTCAAACAGTTGAGCCGCCTCTGGAACTGTCTCCCACAGTGCAACCCACTAACGAGATCGCTGCAGTTAGGACTACTCCGGTGAATGACCCGATAACTGGAGAGACTGAAAATTACATGCTTTTAGAACGAAAGGCCTTAGAGCCCGGCTCATTCGCTATCGGGCCTGCCCTAGTCGTAGAAGCACAGACCACTACTGTTGTTCCTCCCCACTTCAGGTGCTTTACTGTTGGCGCTGGACATTTACAAATCACAAAAATGGAAGGTTCGGATAGCATTTGATGCGCACACAACCGGTTGGCCTTGAATCAGTTCGATATGACATAATGTGGAACCGTCTAATAGCGGTGGTTCAAGAGCAAGCAACAACACTAGTTCGTTCAGCGTTTTCGACATCCACTCGCGAAGCAGGAGATCTTTCTGCTGGCCTCTTTGACATAGAGGGACAAATGCTTGCTCAGTCCGTAACCGGAACGCCAGGCCATGTAAATTCTATGGCCAATTCCGTCAAGCATTTCCTCAAGGCGTTTCCAATCAGAGAGATGGAACCTGGGGATGTCTATTTAACCAATGATCCCTGGAAGGGCACCGGTCACTTATTCGACATAGTCGTGGTCACACCAGTGTTCATTGAAGACCAGATTATTGCCCTTTTTGCCTGCACTAGCCATGTGGTTGATATCGGAGGTGTTGGGTTTAGTACAACGTCAAAGGAGATCTACCACGAGGGTCTCTTTCTTCCAATAATGAAGTTTGGATCGAATGGAAAGTTCGATCCAAACGTTGTATCTATAATCGAGGCTAACGTCCGAGACAAAATCCAAGTAATGGGAGACATATACTCTCTTGCTGGGTGTAACGAACTAGGAGCTAGCCGCCTAGTAAGCATGATGCGCGAATATGAGCTGGAGAACTTAGACGCTCTAGGTCAACACATCATTAGCTCCTCGCGAAACGCTATGTTAGCTGCAATAAGAGATGTGCCAAATGGACGATGGGTCTCCACCATGAGAGTCGATGGCGTTGATAGCCCACTCGATATCCATACATCTCTAATTGTGACCAACCATGAAATCAACGTAGACTTCACCGGGACTAGCTCTGTTCAGCCCTACGGGATCAATGTTCCTATGTCCTACACGGATGCATACACCTCTTTCGGTGTTCGATGTATTGTCGGTCCCCAAATCCCAAACAATGCGGGATCCCTTGGCGTCATAAACGTAACTGCCCCAGAAAATTGTATTTTAAATGCACCTCACCCAGCTGCCGTTAACGTGAGGCACGTGATGGGACAGCTTCTGCCAGATGCTGTTTATGGCTGCCTGTCACAAGTATTACCGAATCGAGTGCCGGCTGAAGGTACTTCTTCACTCTGGAACTTAATGGCTAAAGGAGACTGGGACGATCAATACACTAACCACTCTTTTATGATGATGAGTTTCAACTCAGGTGGGGCTGGAGCGCGCCCTGGGCAAGATGGTCTCTCGGCTACAGCGTTTCCCAGTGGCGTTCGAAATATGCCGGTGGAAATTAACGAAGTGATATCGCCGTTAATTTTTTGGAAAAAAGAGTTCCGAGAAGACTCTGGCGGTGCCGGAAAATACAGAGGCGGTTTGGGTCAAACTATAGTTCTGTCAAATTCCCAAAAGAAGGAGTTTGTTTTCAGCGCAACATACGAAAGGGTTATTCACCCCGCTCGAGGCCGCCAAGGAGGAGAGGCCGGAAAGACCGGAAGACTTACCCTCGATGATGGCACGGCTGTTGTGGCTAAAGGAGATACGATAATACCGGCGGGAAGAAAATTAGTAATCGAATTTCCCGGAGGCGGTGGTTTAGGAAATCCGGACGAACGAGACCCAAAGGCAAAAGCACGCGATAAAGAACTCGGCTACATTAAGTAGCGGGGATAATCAAATTGGAAAACAGCGCTGATGTATTGGGTCCACTAGCTGGCTTAAGAGTTTTTGAACTCGGAATCGCTATAGCTGCACCGAACTGCGGACAAAAGCTGGCTTCTTATGGCGCAGACGTGTTTAAGTTAGAGTCACTGGGGAACCTTGATGTCGTTCGACTATTAGGTTCTGCGTGGGCGAAAGATGATCCAGAGTTGTCCCAGATTCTCTCTGACACGAGCCCGTATGTCCCGGAAATGAATGCTGGAAAATACAGTGTCGGCATCGACCTCAAAAATGAAAAAGGTCTTCAAATAGCTCTTAGGTTACTTGCCAAGTGCGATGTGTTTCTTTCAAACGTTAGTGCCGCTGCCGTAGTTCGATTAGGACTTGGCTATGAAGCCGTTAGGCAAATTAATCCCGACATTATTTACACACAATTGCCTGGTTTCGGAAGTGATCCTGAGTTGCCGTACTATCGGAGTTTGGCTTGGGGGCCGAACCAATCGCCC
>CAJQGN010000040.1 GCA_905477545.1 uncultured Acidimicrobiales bacterium
GCTCAGGGAAATCAACCCTCATGCATTGTCTTGCCGGTCTTGACCAACTGACTTCAGGCAACGTCTATATCGGTGAAACTGACATAAGTAAACTGAACGAAAAAAACCTCACATTGTTAAGACGAGAACGAGTGGGCTTTATTTTCCAAGCATTTAACCTAATACCAACTCTCAGCGCAAAAGAAAATATAGTGCTACCCCAACGGCTAGGTGGCGCTACTACCGACCCAGAGTGGTTGTCCCAAGTAATCGCAGCTGTCGGCCTGCAAGACCGACTCAGTCATCGCCCAAACGAGTTATCGGGCGGGCAGCAACAACGAGTGGCTGTAGCTAGAGCGCTGGCTGGAAGACCAGAAATTATTTTTGCTGATGAACCGACAGGTAATCTTGACAGTCGGACTGGGGCAGAAATTTTAGACTTCATGAAATCAGCCGTCACTTCTTTCGGACAAACCATAGTGATGGTGACTCATGACCCTGTGGCAGCTAGCTACAGCGATCGAGTTGTTTTCTTAGCGGACGGAAAAATTGTTTCTGAACTTCATAACCCGACTGCCGAAAATGTTCTGGATCTCATGAAACAACTTGGTGACTGAGGTGCTTAAATTAACGCTCGCCTCGTTGGCGGCTCGAAAAATTCGTTTAGCTCTAACTACTTTCGCAGTTGTGCTCGGCGTGGCATTTGTCTCTGGTTCATTCATTTTGGCAGATAGCCTTCGAGGAACTTTTGACAAGATCGCACAAGAGATAGCAGGACCGGGTTGGGTTCAAGTTCGAGGCGTCGAAACTGTCGAGGGCGACGAATTTAGTAGGCCGTTAGTTCCTGAAGAATTGATCGATGAACTACTCAAAACAAACGGCGTTGACTCAGCAGTCGGAAATATTCAAGGGTTCCCACGTCTTTCATTCAATGGCGAACTAATTGACCCCGGGCGAGCACCCACTCTCGCTTTTAACTCCACTCCAGGAAGCGAACTAACCGCTTTCATAACAATAGAAGGTGTTGAGCCCGGGCCCGGCGAAGCAATGCTTGACGTCGATAGCGCCTCCAGGTACGGAGTTTCCGTCGGAGACAAAATTACTGTCCGTTCCCAGAGCGAACCCGAACAGTTCATAGTCAGCGGTATTACAAGCTGGGGCGAAGACAACGGCGGCGGAGCTGTATTTGTGCTCTTTGATACGGCCACCACTCAACGTCTTTTTGGTTACGACAAAACGTTCATGTCAGCGACCGTCGGAATCTCTGCAGGTTTCGAAGTTGAATCTGTCATTGCTGATCTCAACCCGCTACTTAACGAATTGGAACTTGAAGCGGTTACATCTGAAACAGTTTCAAGTGAGTTCAGTGCCGAATTTGATCAATTTATTACAATTTTTCAAAATGCGTTGTTGGCCTTCGCTGCCATCTCCCTTATCGTCAGTGCATTTATAATCAACAACACATTCTCTATCGTGTTGGGTCAAAGGATTAAAGAATTAGGGCTTTTGCGGAGCCTTGGCGCTACTGGCAAACAAGTTCAAGCTTCGGTGATACTCGAAGGCTTGATAATTGGATTCATTGCTTCCTTAATAGGGCTTTTCAGTGGAATAGGCATTGCGGCGCTTCTTAAGATTCTTATAGCTCAGGCTGGCGGAGGTGCTGGTCTCCCTGACGGGCCATTAGTAATCGCCGGCCGCACATGGATAGCAGCATTTATTGTTGGCCTAGTTGTAACGCTCGCCGCATGTCTTTCTCCGGCGCGCAAAGCAGCGACGATTCCACCTATCGCAGCTTTAAGAGATAATTTTTCACTGTCGTCTAAAACAACTAACCGACGTTCAATCTTTGGCGGTCTCCTAGGACTTGCAGGCGTACTACTAATACTTAGGGGTGTTACTTCAAATTCAGGAGCCAAAGGACAACTTTATGCGCTCGGCTTAGGAGCCCTCTTAACGTTTCTAGCGATAGCGTTACTAAGCCAATTAGTAGCTGGCCCTATGGCCAAATTTTTAGGTTGGCCCTTCGCTCAGCTTGCCCCCGCATCAGGAGTTCTTGCAAAAGAAAACGCTGCACGAAATCCGCGTCGCACATCATCGACAGCTTCTGCCTTAATGATTGGCCTTGCGTTGGTAGCGATGGTGCTCGTAGTAGGAACCAGCTTCAAAAAAACTTTTAGTGCTGCCTTAGATACCTCGCTTAAAGCAGACTACTTTGTTGACCTTGAGCAACGATCTTTCATCGGCTTTAGTCCAAAATTGGCGCAGGATCTACAAAATATAGAGGGAATTGAGACTGCAGTCGGTTTCAGAGGCGGAGAAGGGTCTGCGAAGATACTAGTAAACAACGCTGCCAAAGATGTTGTTGCCACTGAAGAGGCAGGCCTCGGGTTGATCGTGGATTTGAGCTTAAGCGAAGGCTCATATTCTGGACTGAACGCAGCTGGGATTTTAGTTCATCGTGATCCAGCAGCGGATTTAGACTTGTCAATCGGAGATAGCATTACGGCTGTTTTCCCAGTCTCAGGGTCACAAACTCTCACAGTGGTGGGAATTTTCGAGGATGGCGGCATTCTTGGCAATTGGGTAATCGGAATGAACACATTCGAGAGCGGCTTCGACTCAGCGTTACAATTTGACAACTTCGTGGCGGCCAAACTTTCCAAAGGTTTCACTGCCGAAGATTTAGAACAAGAGCTCGGCGCCATTGCAGCCGCTTATCCTGAAGCGCTAATTCAAACCAAAAGCGAATTTCAGAAAACTACGGAAAACCGAATTGATCAGTTGCTTGTCACAGTTAATGCGTTAGTCGGATTCGCAGTAGTCATAGCGATGCTCGGCATCGTCAATACGCTCATTTTGTCAGTATTTGAACGTACTAGAGAGATCGGACTTTTACGGGCTGTTGGCATGACACGTCGACAAACTCGACGAATGGTCCGTTGGGAAGCAATCATAGTTTCAGTGTTTGGAGGAGTTCTTGGTATCTCACTCGGAGTTGTTTTAGGCTTCGTGGCTGTTCAGGCCATGCCTGACTCATTTGTGACTGATTTCGGTGTGCCATACGGAAACTTTTTCTCGATTCTCGTACTTTGCACGTTGGGCGGTGCGATAGCGGCAATAATTCCTGCTCGACGAGCAGCCAAACTGAACATTCTCGATGCGATAGGACACGTATAATGGCTCTGGACCTAAACAATCTTTCGCCTGAGGTAAATAATTTTCTGACCGAGCGGCACCTAGCTTCGCTTACTCTTTTGCGTCTCGATGGTTCGCCACATGTGACACCCATCGGATTTACTTGGGATCCTGAACGGCATCTTGCGCGAATTATCACATGGAAAACTTCGGTTAAAAGTAAAATTCTTTTCTTGTCCGGAGGTGGGATGGCGAGCATTTGCCAAATAGACGGCGGTAGATGGCTAACCCTTGAAGGCCGCGCCCTAGTGTCAGATGACCCAGTGCGATGCCTTGAGGGCACAAGGCGCTACGCAGAAAGGTATCGAGAGCCCAAAGATCGCATTGATAGAACAGTTATCGAAGTAACAGTTTCCAAAATTCTTGGTCGTGCCTGAGCACTAAGCATTCTGGATAGCTTATAGTGATTTTAGGTAGGCGGATTGAGAGCTCCATCAAACCCATCAGTGTGGCTACCGTCGCACATTGGCTTGCTTCCAGAAAGACCACATCGACAAAGCGCAACGAGCTTGTCACTGTCACTCAATACGTTTTCATCCTGATCGGTAATAAGACATGAGCCTTGCACTAACAATGGTCCATTGTTCCGAATTTTTATAGTTACATCCGTCATGCGCTAATCTCCCCTATTTGAATCCAAAATAACCTTCGTTAATAAGAATAGCCTCTCACTCGTTTACATATCTTTTTGCGGCAACAACACTTCGGGCAACTCACGTTCATGAACTAGCGCAAGTCGCTTGGTCGAACGGGTAAGTGCCACATACAAAGCTCGAAGTCCTTGCGGCTCATCCTCAACGATTGTCTTTGGTTCGATCACCACACTTCCGTCTACCTCCAAACCCTTCACGAGATGAACTGGCACTAACGCAATTTTCGGGTGCAAGGGGCCCGAAACATTTCGGCTGGCAGTGGTAGCTCTTCCAAAATCGACTCCATCGTTTTGTAAAGTTTGATCAACAAGGTCAATCAAACTAGAAGAAACAATGACAGCAAGGGATCCACCGTTAATGAGCTCTGCCTCTTCTTTAACGACTCTGACAATAACGCTCAGAAAATTTCCAGAGTGGCCCGAGTGGCCAGCATCTATTATTCTCGGCTCACTTCCAACGGTTCGAACTGCGGTAGGTGCCACCAGCTCGGGGGCTGCAACACTGAGCACTTGATTAGCTAAAACTAAATTAGAAGCAGGGATTCGATAGCTTAAGGTCAATTCATGCATACGCGGTTCATGCAGCCCTACCGGAAAATGTTTCACAATCTCAGTCCAATTCGCAGCAGCAGCAGGAGCTGTAGCTTGCGCTATATCACCGACCAGAGTCATTGAGCCGTTAAGAGACCGTCGCTCCACCATTCGAAGACCCATGGGCGTCTGGTCTTGCGCCTCGTCTACAACGATATGTCCATATGTTCGCGCTTCTTCCTCTAGCGGCTTTCTTTTACTAGACAGCCGGGGACCTAGCTGCGTATAGGCCTCATCTAGAACTGCTACATCTGCATCGCTCCACCGATATTCATCTTCGCTTTGACCGCGTTCTCGATACAAGCTTTCCAATTCATCATCAGTCAGAAGATTTTTCGCAGCTGATCGTAGAAGAGCTTTCGAACCATACAAATCACGAAGAAGCTGAGCAGGTGAAAGCACGGGCCACATCCGTTCAAATGCCGCGAGCACTTCAGGATTTCGCGACAACCTTTCCCTGACAACTTGAGGGTCAGGCTCTGATCTGTGAGACCTCGCTAAACACGCAAAAAATTCTATCTCAACAAAATGCCTTGCTTGGTTATGCCGCCTGTAACGACGACGCGCATCGTTCACTATTGACCGCATCTGGCTCCGCGTAATGCGAAGTCTCACTAGGCCAAACCCCAAAGACAGTTCCTTAGGCAGTGCTCGTTGTCTATCTGAGATTGCTCTCGCGATGAGTTGAATCATCCGCGAATCACCCTTCACCTGTGCCGAGTTCACGTCATCTGCAAGGTGGATACGAACCTTCGGAAATATGTCGCAGAACAGATCAGCGAGGACACTTAGATGAACACCCGCTTCGCCCAGACTCGGCAGCACTTGTTCTATGTAGCGAAGGAAGAGACGGTTAGGACCTACAACCAGAACACCTTGACCTTCGAGCGGAAATCGGTGTGTGTAGAGCAGGTATGCAGCACGATGCAGTGCAACAACTGTCTTACCTGTCCCAGGCCCTCCCTGCACGATGAGCATACCTTTGGGCGAATCACGAATGATTTCATCCTGTTCGCCCTGAATCGTGGCCACGATATCGCGAAGCTGGCCATCACGGTTTTGATCTAGAGCGGCTAGCAGAGCACCGTGGCCCTGATGATTTTCGTCTAGCTGGTCAAGGTCGAAAAGTTCATCTTCAATATTTAAAAGCTCTCTACCTCGTGTCACAAAGTGTCGACGCCGAACCAAGCCCATCGGATGGAGACCCGTGGCTCTGTAAAAAGGCTCTGCTACCGGTGCTCTCCAGTCGACGACGACCGGCTCTTGATATTCATCAGCTACCGCCAAACGCCCTATGTAGAAACGCTCGCCAGACTCTTCATCAATTCGTCCAAATATCAACGAAGCGGAACCGAGCTGCAGTTGCCCGAGCCTATTCTGAATGCTTTCCTCCATTACGTCGCGTTCATACCGAGCCTGCGTTGTTCCGCCGCGACCAACTTCTACCATCCTTCGCAATTCAACCGCTCGGGCGCGCGCTTGTTCCAGCAATCGGTAAGCGTTGTCTATATGCGCTTGCTCCAGCTCTATTTCTGAGTCGCTCACGTCTCCATCACAATTTTTTGGGAGACATAGAGCTTACCGGCAAGTAGGCGCGCATGAAAGACCTACTTCTGGCTAACGAGTGGTTACTAGCTGTCGCAGGAGATAGCGTTTCTAAGCCAATGGCACTTCCTAAGAATCATCCCGCTCATGAACTTGCTGAAAGCGCGTATCTTCGCGCTTGCAGAAACTTGGAGACGTCTCACACCCCAGTCTGGTTTCAACGCCAGGCCGGGCGTTCCCTTCCGGAGTATCGAAATATTCGGGGCGACGGAAGCATTCTCGAAGCTATTCACAATCCTGAGCTTGCTGCAGAGATTACTTTGCAACCTGTTAATCGGTATGGAGTGGACGCAGCAATTCTTTTCTCAGACATCGTCGTTCCTATCGACGCTGTTGGTTTCAAAATTGACGTAGTTCCCGGAATCGGCCCTGTTGCGGCTTCACCGTTTCGGGAACGAAGTGATTTAAAAAGAATTCGCAGCCTCGACCCTGAAAATGACACGTCCTATGTCATCGAAACCGTGAAAATTTTAGCTAGAGAACTTACTGTTCCCCTTATCGGCTTCGCTGGAGCGCCTTTTACAATTGCCAGCTATCTAATCGAAGGCCGCCCTTCGCGAGATCACGCAAAAACTAAATCCTTAATGCACAGTGATCCTGAACTTTGGCACGAGTTGATGGAGCGATTAGCAGACATATCAATTGTTTCTATGAGGTCTCAAGTGCTGGCTGGTGCTAGCGCAGTTCAACTTTTCGATTCTTGGGCCGGCGCGCTTACACCTTCGGATTATCGAAATTATGTATTCCCTCATAGCCAACGAGTTTTCGCAGAACTTGCTGACCTTGAAGTACCACGAGCTCACTTCGGTGTCACAACAGGGGAATTACTAGATCAATTCGGCGAAGCTGGGCCTGAGGTCGTTGGAGTTGACTGGCGCGTGTCCATTGACCAAGCGCGCTTCCGAGTCGGCGAGAACATCGCTATACAAGGAAATTTAGATCCAGCTCTTTGCTTAGCGCCCTGGGAAGTGGTGAAAAATCAGACGCTCGAAATATTAAAGTCAGCTGGGAACAAACCGGGGCATATTTTTAATCTCGGCCACGGTGTACTTCCAGAAACGAATCCACTAATTTTGGAAAAAGTTGTGAAGCTAGTTCACGCAGAAACCTCGAGCAGTTCTAAACCCCGGTCATGAGTAAAAACATCATCATTATCGGTGGAGGTATAGCCGGCCTATCCGTCGCATACCGACTAGAAAAATTGTCCGAATCTGATCCTCCCAATATAACTCTTCTCGAAAAATCTGGCGAAATAGGGGGAAAAATTCGAACCTCAAGTTTTCTCGGTCACCAGATTGATGAAGCAGCTGATGCTTTCCTTACCCGAGTACCTTGGGGGCTGGAGCTTTGTCGTGAGTTAGGAATCGCCGCTGATTACATTTACCCGGCTTCATCTAAAGCATACGTGGTTGTCAATGGCAGCCTTCGGCCATTGCCATTAGGTTTGGTTCTTGGTGTTCCAACCAAGTTTTTGTCGTTACTTAAGTCACGGATAGTAAGCCCCATGTCAGCTATTCGAGCCGGTTTAGATCGAATAAAACCCGATGACTGGCCTGGCCATGATGAGACTGTAGGCGAATTAATTAGGAGACGCCTCGGTCCGGAAATAGCTGAGAAGCTCGTTGATCCTCTTATAGGCAGCATTAATGCGGGGGATACGGATTTACTCGATCTAGGTCTTGTCGCCCCTCAACTCGAAGCAGCTGCCAGGAAGAATAAAAGTCTCATTAATGGGCTACGAAACCAAGCTGCTCAGGGCGGCGATAGGACAGGTCCAGTTTTTTGTAGTTTCCCTGAAGGAATGAGTTACCTCACCAACACCCTTCGGAGCCAACTTAAACACACAGATGTTCAAACAAACGTCGAGGTTAAGTCGGTACTCAATGATGCAAACGGCGTTAAAGTCTCAGCTCACGGGATTCCTGATGCTGTAGCCGATGCAGTAGTTATCGCTACCCCTGCTAACGTTTCATCAAAGTTTTTTGACAACTTTCCAAGTGTTATTTCTCTATTGCAGCAAATTGAATTTTCCTCTGTTGCTCTAATCACTCTCGGTTATAGGCGTTCGGACGTGCTCAACTCCTTAGATGGTTCGGGGATGTTGGTACCTAAAAACGAAGGACTGCTAATCACAGCTTGCAGTTGGGCAAGCAGTAAGTGGCCGCACTGGGCTGACAACAATCATGTTGTTTTCCGGGTCTCCGTTGGGCGTTATGGTGATACCAGATTTAATGCCTACGATGACTCATCGCTTGTGACACATGTGGCTGATGAGTTGAAAAATCTTTTAGATATAGAAGGAGAATTTATTGAGTCGCGTGTTTCTAGATGGCCAAGTTCCTTCCCTCAGTACAAACGGGGCCATGAAACGCTAGTGAATTCAATTGATGATCAGATTAAGGTCCACTTACCGGGGGTCTTTCTAACCGGCTCCAGCTATCGCGGGCTTGGAATACCAGCGTGTATCCGGCAAGGAAACGAAACCGCAAGAGATGTCACGGACTATCTAACGCAATGAAGCAGCGTTATCGTTTTGCTGCTGCTATTCCATGCGGCGTAATAACGGCCTTTTCTCTACCGCCTTGGGGTCTTTGGCCCATTGCAATCATTGGGCTAGGAATTTTTCTTAAACTACTGGATGTATCTAGCTGGAAAAATCGGCTCGCGACAGCTTGGTTTTTTTGGGTGGGTTTCTACCTCGTAGGTCTTATTTGGATGATAGATCTAACTCTTCCCGGATGGATTCTCGCAACACCTATTGAAGCTCTGATTATGGCGCTGCCATTTTTACTTCTTCCGAACTTCGGTATTTTGAAAAGGGTTGGATTCCCTGCAGCGTTAATAGTTGGTGAATCAATTCGTTGGGTTATTCCCTTTGGTGGAGTACCCATGTCAAACCTTGCTTTAGGTCAGATTGATGCGCCTTGGGTATCGGTCGTTCGCGTAAGCGGACCGCTTCTTCTCATCGGAATTCTCGGTCTGGCTGCCAGCACCTTCGAAGCTATTCTCGTTCGACGGTTCGTTTCAGCTTCTATGTTTCTGATGACGATTCTTGCGATAACGATTGTCGCTAATTTGGCTCCTACATCGGTTGTCGACTCTTCGCTGCAGGCTGGCGTAGTGCAAGCCGGCGGAGATTTAGGAACTCGCGCTGTCTCCAGCGACCAAGCAAATGTTTTTGACCGTCATGTCAGCGCTCTAAGTAAACATATGATCCCCATGGATCTAGTCGTTTGGAGCGAAAGTAGCGCTATCAGCGATGGGCCTTTAGAAAACAGCGTTCACCTGAGTCGATTATCAAAAATTTCTACCGCCCGAGATACAACAATAATTGCGAATTTTTCTGAACGAGATGGAAATTATTTTAAAAATGTGTCCGTAGTTGTTGCTCCCAGAGCAGGTTTATTGGATCGGTATGAAAAAACGCATCTGGTACCTTTTGGCGAATATATTCCATTTCGTAAGGTCCTGGATCGGTTCACGGATCTATCAATGGTTCCTCGAGATGCCTTACCCGGTAAGAAGCCAGGTGTAATGGATAGCCCTTTCGGATCGATTGGAAACGCTATTTCGTTCGAAATTTATTTCCCTGAACAAACAAGACGGTCAATCAACAATGGAGCTCGTATTATCACCAATCCGACTCTCGCCTCTTCATATACAAACTCGACTGTGCCCAGCCAATCTCTAGCGAGCGCCCGTTTGCGCGCAATTGAGACGAGTAGATGGGTGCTTCAGGCATCTACTACGGGATTCTCAGCAATTATTGATCCGGACGGAAAAGTAATAGAAAGGACTGGGCTAAAAAATCAACAAGTTTTAAGTTCGTTGGTTGAGCTACGGTCTGGCAGGACATGGGCGGTTTCGCTAGGCAAAGCAAAAATCACTTGGCTTTCTATTTTCCTACTTGTTCTCATTCGATGTTTTTTCAGGCTTCAATCATCAAAGTCACCGGTCCGTCATTGACGATATGAACCTGCATCTCTGTTCGAAAACGGCCAAGCCCCAATTTCGCTCCATGGCTTTCTAGCCGCTGACAAAATAGATGAATTAATGGCTCTGCATGTTCAGGTCGCGCAGCTTCCACAAAAGAAGGTCGACGACCTTTACTTGTATCCCCGTAGAGAGTGAACTGACTGACTACAAGTATTTCCCTACTCGTTTCTGCGACGGAGAGATTCATTAAGCCGGCGGAGTCTTCGAAAACTCTCAGGTTCCATACTTTATCTGCAAGTTTCGTAGCAGTCAGCTCTCCATCAGTGTGAGTGACACCAACGAAAGCGCATAATCCTCTACCTATTCGCCCGGTTAGCTCACCATCGCTTGCGACAGATGCTTCTAATACTCGTTGCAGCAGAACTCGCACTTCTAAAACCTTCACTTTCTTAAACCTCTTATAAATTGATCATAAGCATCAGTCTTTGAATCCGATGGTTACCGAACGGTAGCCTTTACGTGGGTTCAATATTTGCAACACCCAGTCTGAGGTTCTATGTCCGTCGAGCGTCCGCTTCGCATCGCTTTTTTAACTTATCGAGGCCACCCGTATACCGGAGGACAAGGTGTATATACCCGTCACATGGCACGCGAGTTAACAAAACTCGGACATTTGGTAGAGGTCTTCTCTGGTCCTCCTTACCCACATCTAGATGACGGTGCCTCTCTTACCGAGCTACCCAGTCTCGACTTGTATAGAATGCCTGATCCTTTTCGAAGGCCCCGGCTATCCGAATTCAAAGACCGTTATGACGTTTTAGAATACGCAGTTACTTCACTAGCAACATTCGCAGAACCGTTAACATTTAGCTTGCGCGCTAACCGAGAATTGGCCAAACGGTTTAATGATTTCGATATTGTTCATGATAATCAGTGTCTTGGGTACGGAATTTTGAAAATCCATAGATCAGGACTTCCAGTTCTCGCTACGATTCACCATCCGATTACCGTTGACCGACGGCTAGAAACCAAGCATGCAACGACTCGTTGGAAGCGTTTTACTAAAAACAGATTTTACTCCTTCACCCGCATGCAAACAAAAGTGGCAAAAAAACTACCAAGAATTTTAACAGTGTCGACTAATAGCTTCGATGACATAGTTGCCGATCACGGAATTTCTCCCGATCGGCTTCACATAGTTAATGTCGGCGTAGATTCTTCTCAGTTCATTCCGTTACCAGAAGTCTCGGTTATCCCCGGACGATTGATGACCACAGCTAGTGCAGATGTCGCAATGAAAGGTCTTGCATTTCTTCTTGAAGCATTGGCAAAGCTTCGAACGGAAAATCCCGAGATCCATCTCGTTGTCATTGGCAAACCTAAATACGACTCAAAGGCAACAGCACTGATTAAAGATCTGAAGCTCGAAAACCATATTGAATTTATAAGTGGGGTGCCCGACGAGAAGATCGTGGAGCTATACAGCACAGCAGAATTAGCCATCGTTCCTTCGCTATATGAGGGATTCTCATTGCCTGCCATTGAGGCCATGTCATGTGGAGTTCCTCTGATCGCTACTACAGGAGGAGCACTTCCTGAAGTCGTAGGAGAAGATGGAGTAACAGCCTTGCACGTGCCTCCTGGTGATGTCGTGGCTCTAGCGAACAAAATTCGTTGGGCTCTAGACCAATCATCACTCAGAGAAACCGTTGGGCAACAAGGCAGGTTACGTGTTATCTCTAATTACTCCTGGCATTCCACTGCAGAGAAAACCGTCGAACATTATTACGCCTTATTGGATTCTTTGGAACAAACGAACTCTGCAGGTGGAGCAAAGTAATGCTCACAGTTGATTACAACCGGCTCGAAGCAGCAACAAATGATTTAGTTTTAGATATGGGATGCGGAGCAGGACGGCACGCCTTTGAGTTTGTGCGTCGAGGATGTCGAATAGTTGCTCTCGACTACAGTTTCACAGAACTTATCGATGTCCGAAACACCTTTGCAGCAATGATTCACTCGGAAGAGATACCGGCAGATTCTTCTGGCCAACCGCTTCGGGGTGATGCTCTCAACTTGCCATTTCCGGATGACACATTCCACCGAATTATCTGCTCAGAAGTCCTGGAGCACATTTCTAATGACCAGCAAGCAATTGCCGAGCTCTTCAGAGTTCTACGCCCCGGCGGCACCATAGCTGTAACGGTACCCGCATGGTTTCCAGAGACTATTTGCTGGAAGCTAAGCAGTGAATACTACGCTCCTAAAGCTGTTGGCGGTCACGTCCGAATTTATCGCCGATCCAAACTTGAATCAAAACTTAGAAACGCTGGCTTCCGAAATGATGGTATCGGTAAAGCTCATGCTCTGCACTCGCCTTATTGGTGGTTGAAATGTGCAGTCGGCCCTCAGAACGACAGGAATTTTCTAGTACGAATATTCCATAAGCTTTTAGTTTGGGACATAGTAAAAAGACCTCGGATCACTCGAACTACAGAAAAGTTGCTAAATCCATTAATCGCCAAGTCAATTGTTCTCTATGGTTCTAAACCAGATTATCGGTAGGTTAAGAATGTTTTCCGAATTTACGGGTGTCCTGGCTCAACAGGAGCTAACAGAAACAGCTGAATCTATTATCAAACATCAGCAACCCAATGGAATGATTCTCTGGTTTGAAAACAGCCATGCCGACACCTGGAACCATACTGAGGCTGCCATGGCTCTCAGCGCCACTGGTTTTACGCATAACGCTGAGAAAGCCTACGAATGGCTCAAAAATACTCAGAATCCGGATGGTGCTTGGTATCACTACTATCTAAAAGACAGTATCGAGGATTCAAAAGTGGACACGAACTGTTGCGCCTATATTGCCACAGGGATTTTGCACCACTTCCTGGTCACAGCCGACAAATCTTTCCTTGAAGAAATGTGGCCTGTAGTAAGATCTGCCCTTGATTTTGTGGTTGGCTCTCAGACTACCTCAGGTCACATACCGTGGGCTTTGCATAGCAATGGAACACCCTGGTCATATTCGCTCCTGACTGGTTCTTCTTCGATTTATCATTCACTAAGAAGCGGGCTATCTATAGCCCAAACCCTAGGGATAGATTGTCCTCAATGGGAACTATCCGCTCTTCGAATAGCTGACCTCATTGCTCATCACGAAGACCAATTTGAGCCTAAATATCGGTGGGCTATGGACTGGTATTATCCCGTTTTATCTGGTGCGGTACATGGAGAAAAAGCTATCAGCCGACTTAACGAAGGATCCTCAAAATTTTTACTCGCTGACCGGGGAGTTAGATGCGTTTCGGACCAGCCGTGGGTAACCGCAGCAGAGACTTGTGAATGCGCACTTGCCTATTTAGCGACTGGAAATGAAGATCGCGCCCGCCAGCTATTCGCGACGACCAGAGCGATGAGAGATGAAGATGGCGCATACTTCACAGGGCTGGTTTATCCCGAACACATTACTTTTCCTGACGGAGAACGCTCAACCTACACGAGCGCCGCGATAATCCTCACAGCCGACGCTTTGGATAACAAATCGGAAGCTTCGCGACTGCTGATTGGGAACAACATCCCAACGCTTAGATAATTTTCATAATGTTACACATCAATTTTTTTTAGGATACGCAGACTGCCGACAGCTGCATAATCTATAAATCTCTGACTATCCAAAGCCTTGAGATAAATTTCGTAAGGAGGACGTCCTCCATCCTCAGGATCGGGAAAGACATCATGTATCGCCAACAAACCACCAATACAAACTTTCGGCGCCCAGCTATCGAAGTCAGCATGAGCTGGTATCGGCCCATGACCTCCGTCAATAAATACTAATGAACATGGAGTTTCCCAAAAATAGCTGACTGTTAGAGCGTCTCCAACGATCGCCACAACGGTCGACTCCATACCAACATTTTCAAGATTTTTTCTTAACTCCGGCAACGAGTCCATCCGTCCAGTTTCTGTATCCACCAGACTCGAGTCATGGTGGTCCCAACCTTTTTGCATTTCTTCCGAACCTCGGTGGTGATCAATCGTAAAAACTGTTGCCCCTATCTCAAGCGCTGCGGACCCTAAATATATTGTGGACTTACCACAATATGATCCAACTTCGATTATGGGACCCTTGGCGCCCACCTCAGCCACCGCTCGGTAAAGGGCCATTCCTTCTTCATGAGGCATAAATCCTCTGCAACTTTGAGCTGCTTTCTGATGCTCAGTTCTCACCCTACGTACCTCTTCGAAAAAGAAAATTATCAAGGAAAATAAATTTGCCTACCCACAGCAACCCGAAAGAGCCAAAATTGGTTAGCAGCATAATAAAAGTCGAGTTCGCTACTTGACTGATTATTGCTATAGCCCCGGTCGATAAAAACAAACCCACAAGATTAAACCCCCAGAAGAGAAGCACTTCGCTTCGTATCGAGTCCCGGTTCGTCAGGTTCCAAACCCAGCAAGAGTTCAGATAATAAGCAGGAAGAGATGCTATCGACACTGCCCAAAAATTAGCCCATAGCGGAGACCATCGCCCAATCTCAATTCCTGACCACAAAGCACTCTGGGTAATGATCAGCGAGACAATCGAAACGACTGAAAACTTTAATAGCTTTGACCGCTTCTTACTTAACCATCTCATAGTGCGATCAATTGTATGGAAAGTCTTTTCCTATTCGGCTTTATCAGGTGGGCGATAAAAGACTAGAAGTAAAAGAACAGCAGCCAAAACCCCGCCGCCAAGAGTCACCGCAAACCAACCTGTGCCGCTCCATTCTATACCCATCAAATTATCTAAAGAATATTTGCCTGAACCCAGCAAAGACAGACATGCAGCTAACGCAGCGAGCACGAATGTGTACTCCCATCCATTTCGAATAACAAAAAATCCGTTATCGCGATGCCCAACCCAACCAGCGACACACATCACCCCTACATATGCCATTGCGGTTATCGGAATGAAAAATCCAGCAGCTAACCCTAACCCTGCGCCTATTTCTGCCGAGCCTGCCATGTGGGCATGCAATAACCCCGGCTTTAGTCCCTCCGAGGTAAACCATTTCCCAACACCCGCTATTCCCCCTCTGTATTTAGCAATACCATGTAGAGCCAACACAATTCCAAGCGTTGACCGCATTAGCAGCAGTCCTAAATCGTAAGCACCTTGATCCATATACCTAATCCCCTTAACTGAGACTGCAGAGTAGCGTCAACCACAACCACTAAGTAACTTTTTGTACGGCTAATCACTGTTTATGAGGTGATCCGCTGCCATCTGAAAATAGTCGAGCATTTTTTTCTCAAGATCGACTTCTAGATTTGCTTCTAAAAGAGACGCCCTCATATGTCTAAACCATAGATCACGTTCTTTGATACCTACTTCAAGGTGCATGTGCCGCATACGCAGTCTCGGATGCCCGCGTGTATCTGAATACTGGGCGGGACCTCCCCAGTACTGGACCAAAAACATCGCTAACCAGTAACGCGACGGTTCAAGATCACTAGGGTAAAGCTTTCTCAGATTCTCATCCTCGGCAACTTTCATATAAAATCGGGTACATAAATCTTGGAACCATTGCTCTCCACCGACTAGTTCGTACACATTTTCAGACTCAGCTTCACTGGACATTAATCAGCTCTCATACCTATAAACATTTGTGGCGCGCTCTTGAAACCCGAGCCGCTTATATAGCCTATTTGCAGCTTCGCGAGATGGCCGGGAAGTCAAATCTATAGTTCGAACTCCTTGCTTGTTGGCAATCTCGATGGCAACAAGATTCAGTTTTTCTCCTACTCCAGAACCTCTGATGCTTTCATCTACCACAACATCTTCTATCCATGCTCTTTTGCCGGTAGGTAACGGGAATATTACCAAAGTCAACGAACCCACTATTTTCTCTTCCACCCGAGCAAGCAACACACTGCAAGCAGAATGACTAATAATTTCCTCTAAATCATTCTGAGCAGGAGGCTCTGATGTTTTTGATAATTGTGGCAGCAGGCGCGTAAACGCATTTATCACTTCATCATCAATTTTTGTACAGACCTCTATTTCTACAATCACAAGCTGTGCACTCACTTTCTATTATTGCGCATAGGGTTCATCGTACGGATTGAATCAACACCGGATAGCATTTTTATTGTGCAACATCTCCAGTGGATAGAACAACCGATTGTCCATGACGCTATCTTCCTCGCAGCGTTTACTGGTTGGAATGACGCTGGCGACGCGGCAAGCGAAGCAGTTAAATATCTAACCCGAAGATTCGAAGGCAAATTAATAGCAACGATAGATCCGGAATATTTCTATGATTTTGCTTCCCTGCGCCCAAATGTGAGACTGGAAGGCGATGAACGTCACATTGACTGGCCCACAAACGAGGTCCGAATAGCAGAGCTTGACGATGGTCGGTCATTAATAACTATGGTGGGAATTGAGCCAAGATTACGCTGGCAAACCTTTGCGAAGACGCTTACAACGATTGCGAGCGAACTAAACGTAAAAACGGCGATTACTCTTGGAGCATTACTGACAGATACGCACCATCAAGCGCCTGTAGAAGTAATCGGTGCTTCCAGCAACAAAATCGTTAACCGAGACGAAGGGCTCGAACAATCTTCTTACGAGGGCCCAACAGGAATAGTCGGCGTGTTAAATGAATCATTTCACTCAAAGGGATTCACGAGTCTCTCATTTTGGGCCAAAGTACCGAGCTATATTGGTCATTCTCCTTCGCCCAAAGCTGCGCTTGCACTTGCAAAAAGAACCGCCGATTTTCTCAGTATCACCTTAGGAGCTACAGATCTACAAATAGCTGCGAACAACTATGAACAACAATTAGACGCTCTCGTTGCTAGCGATCCGAACCTTTCTCAATACGCTGACCAAATTCTTGAGTATGAGGCAGGACAAGCAGCTGATGAAATAGGTGAAATGGCGGACAACCCCCAAGAAATGATTGATGAACTGGAACGGTTCCTGCGACAACAAGACGAGTAATAAATTTATGGAGGATTGTTCTCAGTCTTACTTTTCGTTCCAAGGCAGAGATCGAGGTGGATCAAAAATTACCTCTCGTGAAATACCATCAATTGCGGCAAACGCTGAATCCACCCACCGTTCCAGACCCGCTAATGGGACAGGCAGCGAATCTCTAGCGAACCAACCAGCATCAGACGTTTCCAACAAATGTCGATCCAGCTTACCTCCGATGGCTCGACAGTGGAAGACCATCGAGTACAAGGGAATCTGAGTAAACCCTTGACGCATCCCATCGACAACAGAGATAAGAGAAAGCGGCTCACACTGGATACCGGTTTCTTCATAGACCTCTTTAATCGCAACTTCTACCGGGGAATACCCA
>CAJQGN010000041.1 GCA_905477545.1 uncultured Acidimicrobiales bacterium
AAGAGACTCTTGCATCTGCTGATTACTTGCCATCCGGTGAAGCGCTAGTTGTACCTCCGTTCGTGTTAGAGCAGATGAGCACCAGGCTGTGTCATCGGCGAGAGCAGCGTTGATTAGATTGCGTCCGCTTTCTGCTACGTATCGTTTTAGGAACGCTGAAGTATCAATTGCTATAGTCATCGCCCTCTCAATTCCTTGAGTATCTGCTGGCTATTAACGCCAGCAGGGAGTTGAAAGTTGGCTGGTTGAGCCTCTTGCATAGCTTGTGTTGGTGCCTCAAGTAAACCGGTAGCTATCAGAGTCTCAAGAGAGTTATTGGCGGAGCCGCTGCTGATCGGGCCCAGTTCTGCCATGTTTTTGCCATCGCTTGTAATAATTATTCGATGGCCGAGATAAGCGTCTCGAAGGTACGACGCGAGATTTGAACGGAACTCTCTAACCCCTATGCTCTCCGCAGCCTTTTTTGATTCCATGAAGCGCCCCAATTCTTGGATAATGTGTACGCGTGCGTACGCAAGGATATTGGAAATCCTGAAGAAAAGCTGTTAGAAATACATCATAATAATTCGCTCAATGGAGTAACTAATGAACTTTGCTTTTACTGAAGAACAAGAAGAGCTACGAAACATTGTCAGATCCTTCATGGAGGATAAATCGGCTGAGCTCGCGGTAAGAGAGTTAATGGAAACAGATGATGGGTTTGATAAAGGAGTATGGAGCCAAATGGCTGAGCAGCTCGGACTGCAGAGCCTCATCATTCCCGAAGAATATGGTGGCCAAGGATTTGGATATGTAGAGCTTGGAATCGTGCTCGAGGAAATGGGAAGAAGTTTGCTATGTGCGCCGTTCTTCAGCACAGTGGTATTAGCAGGAAACGCTATTATCCACTCAGGCAACGAAACCGCCAAAACCGACTTGTTGCCAGGAATCGCATCAGGTGAGACAATCGCCACTCTTGCTCTTGCTGAAGCATCTGGGCGATGGGATGCCGACGGTATTACCGTGGAGGCCTCGGGACTCGCTGAGGGTGCGACTATCTCCGGTGAAAAAATGTTTGTGACTGATGGAGGAACTGCTAATTTGTTTGTGGTAGCGGCCAGAGTGGAAAGTGGAATTCATCTCTTCACAGTCGACGGCGAAGCTACTGGTCTCTCTAGAGAAAATTTATCCACAATGGACCAAACTCGAAAGCAGGCACGAATTACGTTTGAGAACACCCCAGCGACTCACCTGTGCGACACAAACAACTTTGAGTATGTTTCCCAAATATTAGATCTTGCTGCAGTGGCTCTCGCTAATGAACAGGTTGGTGGTGCTCAGTTTGCTATGGAAATGGCAGTTCAGTACGCAAAAGATCGTGTTCAGTTTGGCCGCCCAATTGGTTCATTCCAGGCAATCAAGCACAAGTGTGCTGACATGCTTCTAGAAGTTGAATCTGCAAAATCAGCTGCTTACTATGCCGCATGGTGTGCATCTGAAATGAATGATGAGCTCCCATCGGTAGCTTCTCTCTCAAAGGCCTATTGTTCAGAGGCATATTTTCATTGTGCTGCAGAAAATATTCAAATTCATGGTGGTATCGGGTTCACATGGGAGCATCCAGCTCATCTGTACTTCAAAAGAGCTAAGAGTTCTGAACTAATGTTCGGAGATCCGGCATATCATCGTGAATTACTGGCTCAGCGAATCGGGCTATAGAACAAGGCCTTAGATGAGTAGAAAGATTAAGAAGTGATGAGACTATGCTCCTTCTGACGTTAGTCTCATCACTTCTTACTGGTTTTTTGGTGGCCGTAGGGGTAATAGGACGTGAAGCTAGTCGTCTTGGAAGGCAGCGTCGTGAACCGGTTTGGAGGCTTGAAGAGGCAGCCATGTTTGTTGCAGAAAATCTTCCATACAACGCTGCTTCTGAACTCGAACCGCTGGAACTCAGGGAACTTTTACGCTGGCATTTAAATCAACTGCAATTTTCTAAATCTGAATCGAGCGATGCTAGCGTTGCTGATCAGCAAGGTTCCTCGCAAGATCTCTATCGAGAAGCTCGGTCAAAAGGATTCGAGATAACGAAACCAGTAGTTCAAGAAGTTGTAGATGGCCATTTAAGGTACCTGACGATAATCGGTGCTCTCGGCATAGCTCAGAAAGATTAGTGAGGCAGAACTGCAAAATGGATAACCCAAAAGAACTTGAAGGATTTCGATACGTCGGAGATAAAAGAAACCAGATTGTTTATGAAATTAAAACTTGCGTATCTCCGGAGAAAATCGAAGACATCATAGCAAACCAAACCTATGCAACGTTTGGTCCCGATGAACTGAGCGAGGCTCGAAACCGGGGCTACCGGCTAAGTTCTTGCTGCCCATCTAACTTAAGTTAGATAAAATTTCGACGATGGTTTCTGTAACTGAGACTGAGCTGGGGGGCGTTCCACGACTTGATGCTTTGCTGGTTGAGCCTGACAAGGTAGGTACGGAACGTCGAGGAGTGGTCCTTTGTCATGGGTTTCCGTCAGCCCAACGACCAGGAACTCCGAATCGCTCATATGAAAAATTTGCAGAGCGCATTGCGGCTGAACAGGGGTGGGTGGTGCTTGCGGTCAGCTTGCGCGGCTGTGGAGCATCGGAAGGACAATTTTCGATGTCAGGCTGGCTTGAAGACATCGCTCGAGCTATTCATCACCTTCGAAATAAAGGGATTTCGAAAGTGTGGCTTATCGGCTCGACTACTGGAGGCTCTCTTGCCCTG
>CAJQGN010000042.1 GCA_905477545.1 uncultured Acidimicrobiales bacterium
TATTAAAAGTAACAGAATTTACAACCGCGGCGCGTTCGAGAATCGCGGACGCTGACTTCGCCGCAGAAACTGCAAGACTGGCAAAAGCTCAAGTGCTTCAACAAGCTGGCGCCTCAATGCTTTCCCAAGCAAATGCCTCAACAGACACCGTCTTGCAATTACTAAGAGGATAAAAAATTAAGGTAAATCATGGCTATTAACGCTATTCCATCCGTACCCCAAAGCTCGGTGCCCATACCAGGCACCGGTTCCGTTGAGAGGGCTCCGGCTACGCCGGAGTCCTCTTCTTCACCTGCGGTAAAAACTTCTGTGACTATCCAAGGCGTAAGCACTCCCGCAATAAAAGGAGATCAGGACCTTAACTCTGAAGTCACCAAAACGATTGAAGCACTCGATCTCATGATGGAACTGAGAGGTCGATCTGTCCAATTCGAAAGAGATGAGAGCGTAGGCAAAGATGTGATCAAGGTTGTCGATGATCAAACAGGCGAGGTGATCCGGCAAATGCCAGCTGAGGAACTGCTCAACTTCATGCGCAACCTAACAAAAATGCTTGGCAACTTTCTTGATGAAAGGGTGTGAACCCCTATCGGCTAAAGGTTCCTCAGTTGTAACCGACATACTAACTGTGTAAATTAATAAGCTGTCCCCAAGAGGCAGCGAGACGTGGATAAAAAGGATTTAAAATCTATGTATCGAACCTCAGCCTTAGAAAGTTACGCGACAGTAGACGTCGAAACAAAAACATCTGAACAAAATCCTCACCGTCTCGTTAGCCTGCTATTTGAAAAAGGCTGCGTACTCCTTCGTCAATCTGAAGAGCAGCTCAAAAAGGAAGAACTTGAGGGATTTTATCATTCCACCAGTCATGCAATGCAGATTGTTCTAGGATTGCGCGAAATCCTTGACGTGGAGCAAGGAGGCCAACTAGCCGTTCAGCTGTTTGAAACATACACCGCAATTGCCGCTTCGTTGTCCAAAGCTCGATCAGAAAAAGACTTAACGTCAATCGGCAAACTGTACACTGCACTCACTGAGTTACGTGAAGGCTGGGAAGCCATCAGCTAAGGAAATTTTTTCCTTACTTACCAAAATCCCTGACGATCAACATCGGCCGCTCAAGGTTATCGAATAACCGACATGAGGTCGCGCCCGAGTAGGTGTACATGCCGCACCGAAAGCCCGTATGCGGGCTTTCATCACTAGCCCAATAATTTTCAACTAAAATATTGGGAAACACATTCAAATTTACGCTCGGATTGCCGCAACCCTCGACCCTTAAACTCGATAGCTCTTTAAGTGAAGGCATTCGCCACTGCTCGGCAGCTTTTTCATTCATTTCCTCCAACGTGCTGATGCCAAGCTCCCAGCGCACGAAAAGCGGCTCCCCAAGACACCGATTATTAATATATCTCTGACCAACAGAGCATCTAAACCAGTCGATACCAAAGTCGGAATCCCTCGCGATTCCGCGCTCCATCATTTCAAAGCGGTCGTAATCACCGCTTTCGAGAACCACGCCACAGTCAGGCGGCAATTTTCTTCCGCAACCACTCACGACACTTGTCACTAATAGGAGGAGAAGAAAGCCTTTCATGCCCCATTTTTCCTATGTTTTAGCCTCATTCTAGGTTAGGTCAAAATTAATTTAAGAGATAGTGTTTTCATCCGATACTCCTTATTCTAGTATCGGAAATTAATCCGAAGTTACGTTGTAATCAGGTCGAAATTATGGATATCGCAACAGTTATTGGTCTCATAGGAACACTCGGCTTGATTGGCTGGTCAATGGACTCCGCAGCAGGTATCGGGGCTTTTATCGATCCCTCCTCCGTTGTCATCGTATTCGCGGGCTCAATTATGGTCTTGCTCATGCGATCAACACTTCCGGAGTTCATCAATGCCTGGGCTAAGGTTTTAATGAAAACCATCCTCAACAAGAACGAAGACCCTGGTGAACTCATCGAGCAGCTTGTGTCTATGGCAAATATTTCACGGAGAGATGGTGTAATCGCTCTCGAAGGTCAGATGGGGGAAATTAAAAACCCCTTCCTGCAGACAGGCATAGGCATGGTGGTTGATGGCACCGATGCAGAAACAATCGAAACAAAACTTAATAATGATGTTGAGCTTATGGCTCATCGCCATGCTGAAGCATCCGGCGTCTTCAAATCGTGGAAAGACATCGCACCCGCCATGGGCATGATAGGCACCTTGGTTGGTCTTGTCGGTATGCTGCAAAATATGAGCGACCCGAAAGCCATCGGACCTGCAATGGCCATTGCGTTGCTAACGACTCTGTATGGCGCGCTCATTGCGAACGTCCTTGCAGGACCTTTGGCAGAAAAACTCGATAATTACTCCACTAATGAACAAAACAACTGCGCGCTGATTCTCGAAGGTGTGATAGAAATTCGAAAAGGTACAATGAATCCCAGAGTTTTAGAGGACGTTTTGAAAAGCCGCTTGAGCCCAGGTGACCGAGAGAAACTCTCAAAAGCATAGACCTTCGGATTTAAGCCATGTCTGAGATAGATCCAAACGTAGACGAAGAGCTCAACGAGACCGCGATAGAGGGAGAAAACGAGCCACCTCCCTCCGGCCCGAAAGAAAAAAAGACTAAATGCCCAGAGTGCCCTGGCGGATCGCCACCTTGGATGGCAACGTTCGCAGATATGGCCACCTTACTCATGGCTTTCTTTGTATTACTGCTTTCTTTTGCCAACGTTAATGTCCCAAAATTTGAACAAGTCAGCGGTTCACTGGCAGTTGCTTTCGGTGTCGCGAGGGTGATACCGAAAATTGATATTCCAATGGGAGAGACACTGCTCAGCCTTGAGTTTACTCCAACAGATGCAGAAGCCACCTTAATACCGAACAAAAGTCAGAAGGTTGAAGATGCAACAAAAGATAACGTCAAGCAGCTTACAGAAGAAAATGAATCGACCTTTTCAAATCAAGATGAATTCGCTGCCGTTTTAGAAACGTTCGAAGAAGAAATCGCAGCTGGGTTGGTTCAAGTCAAGACAAAGGGTAACAAAATTGTTGTCGAGGTAACGCAATCAGGTTCTAACGAAGTGTCTCTAGAATCTCAGATCGGCATGGGCAACATTGTTCCCCAAGAAATGCTAGAGATCGCGAAAAAAATATCAGACCTAAAGACCGACTTCATCAGCCCTCTTGAGGTCAGAAGCCAGAGCAACTCTGAAGGCGACTCATCGAATAATAGCTCGAGCGGAGAAAACCAAAAATACGACAGAATACGGAGCATTCTATCAGACGAGATCTCTAACGGCCTTGTGGAGGTCGAACGTAATGGCGATAAGATCATTCTTCGACTCGGCCAACAAGATAGCTTTGACTCTGGTAGAGCTGAGGTTAAAGCATCTTTTGAAGGCACACTACAAAAAGTGGGAATGGCACTCAACGATGTTGGCGGCATAGTAAAGATAGAGGGCCATACAGACAATGTACCGGTCGGCTTTAGTTCTCGCTACAGATCTAATTGGGATCTTTCCTCAGCGCGCTCAGCAGCAGTGGCAGATTACATACTTGGATCTACAAACCTTCAACCAGGTAACATCTCTGTAGCCGGTTTCGCCGACAGCAAACCTATCGCCTCAAACGACACCACGGATGGAAGAGCGAGGAATCGAAGAATAGAGGTCTTGGTCGATGGCTGAGGAAGAAAAACTTGAAGGCGAAGAGAACCTTGATAACAACGACGCTTTAGAGGAATTAGAAGAGCCTGTCGAGGCAAAGCCTTCATCAGAAAAGTGCCCAGAGTGTCCAGCCATGGCCCCTGCCTGGATGGCAACTTTTGCAGACATGGCCACACTTCTGATGGCGTTCTTTGTATTAATTTTATCTTTCGTTGAGATGGAAGACCCTTCTATATTTAAGGAGGTGTCTGGCTCGATGTCCAATAGCTTCGGTGTGCAGAGAGAAGTACCAAGCGTCGAGCCCCCGATGGGAAAAAATATCATTGCTCAAAATTTCCGAACCTCAAAAGTTAACCCTTCGTTAATCGTTAACGTGCAAGAAGAAACAACGGACCTTGAACCCGAAGAGAAAGAACTTAAATCAACATCTCAAGCGAGTAACTTCGACACAAATTCTGACGCTGAAGTTCTTAGGCGTGCTCTAGCAACCGAAATTTCAAAAGGCCAAGTAGAGATAAAAGTAGAAAATGATTCAGTGGTTGTCGTTACCAAAGAGGACACATTCAAACCGGACATTAATGCTACGGAAACTGGCGAACGGGACACCGGAGAGATACCAACAGAACTACTTGAAATGTATGCAAAAGTTGCTGAAGCTCAGTCGCTAGTAGAATCCGAAGTTTTCGTAGCGAGCAACAGCAGCGCCCTTGCGAGCCAAAGGGAAACTCAGCAACAGAGAGATCAGCAAATCGAGGACCAATTAGAAAAGGTTCGAGCTAATTTAAAATCTCAAATAGATCAGGGCCTAGCAAATGTTGAGCGTATCGGTGACCAGATATTAATTCAGCTCTCAGCTCAGGATTCGTTCAGGTCCGGCTATGCGGAACTTAGACCAGACTTTCTTCCGACTTTGTCAGCAGTAGGACAGTCTATTTCAGACCTTAATTCAAAAGTAACTGTCTCCGGGCATACGGACAGCATTCCCATCGCTTTCAGTGAGCGTTTTCTCTCCAATTGGGATCTATCCGCCGCCAGAGCGGCCGCTGTTGCAGATTTTTTTCTTGATAGTAATGCTGTCCCGGATAGCCAAATCGATGTGGTTGGATTCGCTGATACTAAACCCGTTGCTAGCAATGCAACCCCGGCAGGAAGGTCTCAGAATCGAAGAATTGAAATCTTAATTGACAGTTAATTCTCTTTATTTGTTACTTTAAACTGTTCTCCTACAGAGAGCATCCAAATGCGCACACGTATCTACAACATATTGGAAATGACCGATCCCCAGGACTTTCTCTCTAGGGCGTTCTCGTTATTCATCGTTACATTAATTTCTTTAAACGTCCTATGTATTGTTCTTGAATCCATACCGGAGCTTGATCTTCTTTATCGCACGCAATTCTTTGCCATTGAAATCGTTTCAACCGTAATATTTGCACTCGAATACTCATTACGTTTGTGGTCTTGTATTGAATCCGAGACTGAGAAGAAGGCGCCACTGAAGAGCAGAATTAAGTACGCTCTTAGCCCTCTCGCAATTGTCGATTTACTCGCCTTTCTTCCCTCAATTTTGCAGGTTATCTTCCCCGGCATAGACCTCCGCTTCCTTCGGGTGCTCCGTCTATTAAGAGTCTTTAAATTAACCAGATACTTTACGTCCTTCGAGCTACTGCTGAACGTGCTCCACGAAGAGAGAAAAAACCTAGCTGGAATTTTCTTCTTATTACTCGTCATTCTCACACTAGCAGCCTCAGCACTCTACTTAGTCGAGAGAGACATGCAACCGGATAAGTTTGGTTCAATTCCCCAGGCTATGTGGTGGGCGATTGCTGCGCTCACTACCGTAGGCTACGGCGACGTATATCCTTTGTCTCCGGCCGGAAAAATTTTAGGATCACTTGTGACAATCGTTGGTATTGGTATGGTCGCATTACCCTCAGGGATTTTGGCTTCGGCGTTTTCTGAGCAAATGCGACGAAAAAGAGAATCCCTGCAACTCGCAATTGATGACGCCTTAATTGATGGCATGATAGATGAAACCGAAAAAAAGGCGATAAAGGAACTAGGCGACTCTATAGGCTTATCCGAAGAGCAAATCGGTGATCTGGTCAAACATTCAAGTACGATTATGAAAATCGCTAGAGAACAGCGCGAAGAATAATGGAAAACGAAAAAGTTTCTTGCTGGAATTGCACTTTTTTCGCAATAAGTTGGGATCCTAGCTACAGATATGAGTGTAAAAAGATGAACTTCAAAAGTAATTTTCTACCCTCGCAGCAGGTCAAGGTGATTGACAAAAGAGATTGCCTGGCTTTTGAATCAAAAAAAGAAAAAAATCAAAGGAACAAAAGCAAATAATAACTAGAGCCCGCTAATGAAAACAAAAACAGTAACGACTCTATTGATGCAGACACTTTTAGCGGTCATTGTCGGCTTAGTGGTCTCGATCGTTGCAAATCTATTCATCGAAGGCGCACGGTATTTTCTATCCTTGCAATCCTCTTACAGCACTTTGACGGTACAAGTGAGCGGCTTCGATATTAACCTGCTCCCCACATTAGCGATGTTGATATCTGCCGTTTTGATTTTAGTGGTGAGAAAATCTCTTGGCGTCACTAAGTGGTCAGGGCCAGCAGACAGCATCTATGCCTTGCATCAGCAAAAGATTGGCGTTGATGTCCGAGTCGGACTTGGATCGACGTTAGCGGCTTTTATTTCTGCAAGTGGTGGAGCTTCCGTCGGCCAATATGGCCCTTTAGTCCATTTCGGATCAACCGTCTCAACCATTCTCTCCAGGTTCCCTGGCCTCCAGATAAACAGGGACATATTGCTCGCGTGTGGGGTCTCGGCAGCAATATCTGCTGGCTTCAACGCGCCCATTGCAGGCATTATTTTCGCTCATGAGGCACTCCTACGAAGATTTTCAATCGGAGCCGTTGCGCCAGTTTCAGTGGCGGCCATCGTTGCTTCGGCATCTAATCAGTATTTTGGTTTTGCCAACCTCGCATTTGCTGTGCCTTCATCTAATCTAGAGCTTGCTGAGGTAGTCCCTTTTCTAATTATATTTGCACCAATTTGCTCCGCCGTGGCCGTTATTTACATGCTGTCACTTCGACAAGGTATGAAGTTTGCCGCTTCTGGAAAATACTCGTTCACCACACTAATCTTTTCAACCGCTGTAGCCGTTGGCATCGTTGGAGCCTTCTTACCCGATGTCTTAGGCTTAGGCTCGAGTCAGATTAACAATATGGTTAACGGACAATACACACTTGCGTTTCTCTCACTTATCTTAATTGCTAAAATTCTAGTCACCGCTGCCTGCATATCGTTTGGTTTTTTCGGCGGAGTATTTGGACCGGCTTTATTCGTTGGTGGAGCCTTAGGCGGGATACTAGCTGGGCTGCTTATAGAAATCGGCTTACCTGTTGATTACGGGAGCATCATCACGATCGCCACTCTGGCAGCTGTTGGATCTTCGGTCATTGGTGCACCTATCTCTGTCGTACTCATTGTCGTTGAGCTTACTGGGTCATACGATTACGGACTGATGGCTCTACTTTCAGTAACCTTATGTTCTACCCTTACCTATCGGTTCTTTGGCCTCTCATATTTCGATAGACAACTACTTGATAGAGGTATCGATTTAACGCGCGGTAGAGAGCATATCAACATGACACAGATTTATGTTGCAGAGCTACAATTAAGTGACAGCTTGTTTTTCCAAAGAGGTGCGGCGCCGGAGCATATCCTACAATCAATGCGAGAAAATCAAACCACCGAGGTCTACATCCTCAATGAAGACAAAAGTCTCTTTGGCAAACTGGACCTACATAGTTTGATTAGCAACATGGACAACTTTGAAGCCGATATTGATCAGTCCCCCACGAAGCTTGATACTACTAATTCTTTAGTTGAGGCTCTCGAAATCGCATCCGAATTTGTTGGGGAAAGCATCCCCATCATGGATGGGGAAAAATTTCTGGGTGCGATAACAGAAGGTGATCTGTTCAAGAAAGTCTTAGAAATTGAAGATTCTCTTCGAACTCAGGATTGATAAATGAAAGAATTTTCAAAGAGATTAAAGACCGCTCTTAGACTCCTCATTACTGCCTGCCTTTTTTTCACAATATGTTTCAGCAACGCCGACATCTTCGTGTCAGGGCTTAATGCTCTGGATAGGAACCACTATGCTTCTGCTTATCGATCATTTAAACCGCTTGCTGAGCAAGGGGCCGCAGAAGCTCAGAATAACCTAGGCTTCCTTTTCCAAAATGGCTTTGGCGTCAGAAGAAACTACAACACGGCCATCAAATGGTATCAGCGTGCCGCTGATCAAGGCTTAGCAGAAGCTGAACACAATTTAGGAGTTCTCAACTATCGAGGTCACGGCGTTGCCCAGAGCTACTCTGTGGCAAGACGCTGGTTCAATAAAGCTGCAAAAAAAGGCTTAAATGACTCTCATTATATGATTGGGTTAATGTTCTATAAGGGCGAGGGCACTGTGGCCTCTTTGGAAAGAGCAAATCAACATTTCTCCATCGCAGCAAAATCAGGTGACGCAAATAGCCAATATATGCTCGCCCATATGATTCTAACGGGTGATGCGGAAAACCCCTACAAACCAAAATCTAAAGATTCTTCTCCCTTTGATTTCAGCATTTTTGAGAGCGAGTCTTTGAACGCAATCATTGCATCATTGTCTCTAGCACTGCTTGCAAGTCAAAACGGGCAAGAATTGGCCGTCCAACTCGTCGATTTTGCGAAGTCACAGCTCGAACCAGAGGAAATTGCCATATCCGAGGAACTAGCAGAGGTGTGTATCTCTAGCGATTACAAAAATTGTCCAATTTTCTCAATTCCCGGTTAAAGAAACTAAAGCAATGTCCGATTTATTGTGTATCGGGCCGAGAATTATCATGAGTCAGCTAAAGAAAATAACCAGACAAATTGAAAGTTTCTTCTCTGATGGCAATCCAGAGCTAGACTTTCTTTTCGACTCGTTATTGCTTAGCTTAAAAACCGCGTCAAAAAATGCCGGTTCGAGCTCGATCGCCAGAGCAACTCCTTCGATAAAGCACGCACAAACCTTATCCACTTTACTCGAGGCTGCACTCCTAAAATTGCCAGTGCTCAGTCTGCACGAGCACATTCAAGATCTCTTTGAATATTTCCAGCGAACGCTGCAAGAAAACCTACATATCCCGATTCACAGTGAACTGGACGATTTGGCCCAACTAACAGCTGAGCTTCGAAAAGGCATCACGTCTCTCTCCCAGACACCCAACATCAAACCGAACACCCAAAAAAATCTACAGCCTGCGGAATCACATCCAGTATCTAACTAGATAAATTGAAATAGTGATAACTGAGCAACTCTAGCGAAGCTCGCTTGGGTAGCCTCTAAACGCACCAATTCTGCATTGAATTGCGTGACCGCCTTTGCATAATCTAAATCTTCTTCTGAGGAGAGCATTTGATCGAGGCGTAGTCCCAAGTCTGCATTGATATCTTTCTGTCTTTCTAAAGTATTTAGTTTAGAACCAATCTCACCGATAGCACCTGCAACCTTTTCTTGAGCAAAGCTCAGCTCACTAACCGCACGATCGATATTGCTCCTTGTGTTCGTAGAAAGAGCATCAGAGAAATCAGAAAGCATTTTAAAGAAGTCGACACCTTCAACATCTGTGCTTCGAACACTCACTGACAAAGGCGTTGTCCCACCATTATTTTGAGTGGTCTCTATGCCGCTAAGAGCCACCCCAGCCTGCCCGGTTAAAGTGAGCGTTACAGCAGCCTTACCATCCACAACCTCAACCTCAACCTTCCCATCGATCGACGACCGCAGCAGCGCTTCGTTAAGGCTGCCCTCAATTTCTGAGCTTACTAACCGTGACCCTACATCGAATTCTATGACTGAATCACCCACCCGAAAATTATAGCCGCCCGCGTTTTCTACTCCTGTCAGGTTAAAACTTGTCGTTGTGCGGTTCACAGGGAGAAATATCTCGGTGCCATCCGTATTCGATTGAAGTATTCTGGAATCGCTCACGGCAGTGAACAATCTCCGATTATCGCCCTCATAGCTAACTTCTCCGGTCGAACCATTCATTAAAAATGGCTGAGACTCTGTTTTACTACCAGAAAAGATAAAGTTTCCCTCAACATCTCGGGTATTTGCGATAGACAGCAATTCATCCCTTAAGTTATTCACCTCTGTAGCGATCAAATCTCTATCAGAAGCGCCCATACTGTCATTTGCCGCCTGAATCGCGAGCTCTTTTAAACGGGTCAAAATATCACTTCCTGATAGGAGCACACTCTCTTCAAGCTGAAACCTGTCAGTAAGATAGTTCATACCCTTGTCATAGGACTCAACTTTACGCTGTTGCGACTTAAGAACTTCTATACTTCTCAGCTTGCTCGTGTCGTCGCTCGGCCTAACAATACTCTTACCACTTGCGATTTGCTCTCGAGATTTTGACACATCACTCTGCGTCGTTTGTATGTTCCTAACGGCTTGATCAAATAAATATGAGTTCGATATCTTCATAGTGATTTCCTGGCTTAACTCAAATTCTCAGAATCGAATCAAATAATTGATTAGCCATTTGCATGACCTTCGCAGAAGCCTGATAAGCCTGCTGAAAGCGTATGAGTTCAGCCGCTTCTTCATCCAAATTAACTCCCACTTTTGAATCCTTCGCCTGCACTGATTGCTGATAAACAACATCGAGTGCTTCTCTTGAAACTTCCGCCCGTCGCGCGGAATTGCCAGCCTGTGTCAGAATTGAGAAATAACTTTCCTTCAAAGACTTGCCATCGCTAGTCAAACCCAATCCCTCTAAATCAGCCACTCTTAGAGCATTCTCATTGCTTGCTACTCCAGATCGATTACCATCTACTGAAAAGACATCACCTACATTGGGCTGACCCTCTATGCTAAGGGCTATGACTCCATAGCTTATCGGCTCCCCTAAAGACCATGTTCTTTCAGATAAAACCGTCTCAGTCGTTCTATCAACAATTTGATAACTTGAACTACTTGTGAAAATAAAGTCGGTTGTTCTTTCCCGTTGATGCAAGAAATCTCTTTCGGAACTCTCGTAGCTTGCGTAAAGGTCCAGCTGATCATTTGATCCGCCCGTAGTGAAAAGTATGAGGTCTTCGTCGAGGACTCCTCCTAATGACAAGGTCTCAACCAGCCCTAGGACTTCCAAATCATTAACGGTGCTAATTCCAGTTCTTTCTATGGAGACTTCCTTATCCGAGAAATCTCCACTCGTTCTATTGGCAACAATTTTGATCGCAGCTGTTATATCTCCAGAAATTTTGAGTAAACCCTCACTTTGGCCAAAAGAGATTGTGCTGGAGGCGGTTTTACCTGCATCTCCTCCTACTACATTTTCGAGGGTAATATTTTGAAGGGCATCAACCACAGCTCGAACACCAGTCGTACCCGATGCTTCATTTATTTTGTTTGCTATTTCCGAGATTGAACCCAGTGGGCTAGAAATACTCAGCGTTGTACCGTTAATTGTTAATGCCGTACTGGTTAGGTCTATATCGTCTCCAGAGAGAACAACGCTAGTTTGAGCCGATGCGGTAAGGTCAAGAGAGTGTGTCGTGATATTGGAATTCAACCAAGTCACAACACTATCTGCGCTTAAGGAGCCACCGTCAGCTAATGTTAAAGCAGTCAACGCTTTACCATTTAGTTTCAAGGCACCAGCATCGATCAGAGTCATTGTGCTCCCCGATTGATTTTCTACCTCAGGAACACTATTGCCTTGTATCTGTGCCTCAATTTTTAGTGCTTGTTCACCCGATTCCGTGGTTCCAATAAAGGATTTCCCATTCATCCCCAAGGACCATGGCTTATCAAGATAGGCCCCTGAATCGTTTAAATACCGATCACTATATTGAGCACTGGCCTCAAAGCCATTATCTGCTGTTAACATTGCGTCAAGCTGGCTTTGATTCAGTGTGTCAGAACCAAACAGATGAACACCTTCTCGCGTAAAAACCTGAATTTCGCCCCCCGTCCCACTCAATCTACTACTAGAGAGCGCTAAGTCAGCAGTTCCAGAACCAATGAAAAACGAAGGACTTAGATGACTAGCTTGAAAAGTTTTGGCGGATGACGGGTGCGAATTATTAACTAGAAGGTTTTGCAGCGTGTTCTTGCTAGCAAGATCCGAAACAGACGTGGTCAAGACTGAAGCCTTGGTACCACCGGTGTTTCCACTGCCCAGTGTGATCCCTAAAAGTTCGCCTGCAGCAATTTTTTTAGCATCATCGATAACAACTCTTATATTTGAGGCTTGCGCCTCTATGGTGCTGACCTTAACAAGATCGCCATCCATGGGCTTTCCAGAAATAGATATAGCGATTCCGTTAACGCTAAAGTTGTTAGAGTTCCCTGAGGAATAGGTTTGTCCGCTCGTCAAGTCACTTATTAGCCACCTTTGGTTTGACTGATCGAACATCAATTCAAGTTCGTGTCCATTTTTCGAATCAACAGACGAGACCTGAGCGCTCACAAATAAATTTGATTTAGCAAAATCAGTATTAACGACTATCTCGGGCAAGATTTCGAAGAGCTGAGATCCTGATTCTCCATACTGATCCATTCCCTTCGCTAGCGCTCCATTCACTTCCCTCGTTATCGATGCAGCAAGGCTGTTTATTTGTTCAATCGCATTTTTGAGTGTCGTATCGCGAAAAGATAGGTAGCCGCTTAATTCGCCGCTAGTAATGCCACTTAAGGATTGCGTTCTGCCTGTTGGGTCTAAAATCAAATCGACTCCGATAGGCAGGGTTCCAGGCTGCCGGTTTAGACCTACCTGCGCACTTTTTGACTGATTGACTAGCATTAAGCTGTTCGCATCATCACCCAAACCGACGTTAACTTCTCCATTAGTGAGTTCAGATACTTTTATTCCTACCAACCCAGAAATCTGTTGAAGCACAAGATCCCTTGTATTGAGTAGATCTGGGGGCTGCGACTCGAGACGCGATTGTCGGCTCAGCTTACGATTCACAATACTTAATTGTTCTGCGAGGGAGTTGAGTTCGGTGACTCTGAACTCCAGGGCCTCCATCGTATCCGCGTCAATCGACCTCAGTTGTGAACCCAGTTCGTTTAATCTACTGGCAAGACCTTGTGATTCAGAAATCACAACGTTCCGCCTTAGTTCCGACGAAGCATCAAGACCCAATTCCCTAAAACTACTAAAAAACTGATCAAGAGCCGATGTAAGGCTCGCATCTTCGTTACCTAATAAATCAATTACTTGATGAGTGTAGTCAATTACAGGCGCCTGCGACCTCAGATCACTAAAGCTAGACCTTAGTGAGGATTCGAGCAGAGAGTCGTATGCTCGCTTGACGCCTACAGCGATTGCCCCCGTGCCCAGAACTACTGTTCCAGCTTGGGTTGGCAAATTCTCCCGGACATCTAATTCTTGTCGGACATAACCCTCAGTGTTGGCATTCGCGATATTGTTTCCAACGATCGCTAATGCGGACTGGTTCGTCTTTACTGAATTCCCAGCGATGGATAGCAAGTCTGCCATGAGCGTTTAAATATCTATGGCTTGCTTTGAATAAAGAGAAAGGGCCTTAGGTCTATTTATCTCTAACGCAGGAAGAGCTTTCTCAGTCGGCAGATATAATCTCGCATCATTCGAGGTATGATCAGTAGATGACTCAAGGCCAAGATGCAGCTCGAGACTGTTTTTCATGCCAAGCCCTCCGCCCTTTGCGAGTTCTTCTGCAATTTCCTTATCGAAAAGGGACTCGTAGAGCTTTATGCCCTCAGAATCAAACAGCTCTGACCTTACGGTCGCTTTCCGCATACTCTGCAGCATTTGGTCAATGAACAAAGCTTCAAATTTTTCCAATACGGCTTTTGAGCTCTCGCGCTGACCCGCCGCATCTTTGTTCTTAAGAGAGGCTAAAGATGCGAAGTCAAAATATGAGTCTGTATTGGTAATCATGTTCGCTCTCAGTATCAAATGACAATTAACTCTGCCCGCAGACTGCCCGAACTGTTTAGAGCGTCTAAAATAGCAATCAAAGAGGATGGCGTAGCACCGACTTGATTCACTGCATCAACAATGTCTCTTAAATTAACCCCAGGCTGAAACACAAACATTGGTCGGGCTTCTTCTTCAATGGTTATCTCCGCGTTTGCTACCGGAGCTGTTTCCCCTTCGCCACCACCAAGAACCCCTGCATTCGGCTGACTAATCTCATTTGTTGCAGAAACCTTGACCGTGAGTTGGCCATGAGTAACTGCAGTAGCGGTCACACGAACAGTCCGACTAATGACGACGGTACCGGTTCTTGAGTTCACGACAACACGTGCCTTTGGCTCGCCTGGAGTCACTTCAAGATTTTCAATCATGCTCACAAAATTTACGCGGGCGCTGATGTCTTCCGGCGCTTGAACAGCCACTGAAGTCGCATCAATCGATCTAGCAGTGCCCGCACCAAAGTTTTCATTAATTACGTCCGTAATTGCCGAGGTGGTCGTGAAGTCAGCTTGGTTCGTGTTCAATATGACAAACTCTGACTGATCAAAAGGTGAAACAACTTCTCTCTCAATAATCGCACCACCAGGGATCCTCCCAGCTGTTGGCACGCCAATTCTTATCTCTGACCCCTCTGCAGAAACCTCAACACCAGAAACGGTCAATCCACCCTGCGCCAATGCATATATTTGTCCGTCCGTTCCTCGAAGTTCAGTCAGAATTAAATTTCCGCCCCTCAGACTGCTAGCCAACCCAATCGCAGCAACGTTCACATCTATCGTTTGTCCTGGCTTGGAAAACGGAGGTAAAGTCGCAGTAACGATCACCGAGGCGACGTTGTCGAGTTTGGTCTTGTCATAAGCAAGGGTCGCGACACCACGCTGATAAAGGTCATAGTTGGAAACTGGCCCATCAACATCGACACCAAGACGATCGAGCACAGTCTTTAAACTTTGTGCTGTAAAACTTATTTTGTCTCGATCGCCAGTACCGCTAAGACCAACAACCAAGCCGTAACCAATGAGCTGATTCGAACGCACACCAGCCACCGAAGTCAGATCCTTAACGCGATCCGCCTCTGCCCAAAATGAAACCACCACTAATAGAACTAAAAGAATAATTTTTGGGTACATATCAAAATGGCCATATCTTATTGAAAACTTTCGTGCCCCAGCTGTTTTTCGCTACATCAGCTAATTCACCTTGTCCGCGATACGCGATACTTGCTTGTGCAATTCGAGAAGAAAGAACTGTGTCATCCGGTTGAACATCATCGGGCTTGACCAATCCGCTTACATAAACCTCTTCGCGGCCTTCGCTAAAAACTAAATCCTTCTTACCCTCAACAAATAAAGTGCCATTGGGTAGAACCCTAGTCACGATAATGGCCAGAGCGCCGTTCAGACTCCCAGCTTGATCTGAGGTACCCACGCCCTTGGTGGATCGGTTTTGATCGAGGTAATCAAGCCCCTTCAACCCTCTTTTTAAGCGCATACCGGTACTAGTACCTGCGAGCTCATTCCCAAAAACCGCCTTGAGCTGATTCAAAGGTGAATTTGAAACTTCCTTTACCGTATTGATTCCATTACTTCTCTGAGCCTGAGTGCTCTCATTCAACACCACAGTAAGAATGTCGCCGACACCAAAGTTCTTTCGGAAACCGAATTTCATGCTTCTGGGCTGGTCTCTATAAATTGACCCTGAAATTGATTGCTCTTCGTAATCCAAGAACGGCATCGCTTTTTCAAGCACCTGGGTTGACTCAGCATAATTTCGCTCCACAGAAGCGCATCCAGTCATCAGTGCCGAAATGAGTAAGATAAGAGCTTTAAATTTCACTGGTTACTCCTATAGATTCTGATTAAGAAACCTAAGCATTGAGTCGACAGAACTGATTGCCTTCGAATTAATTTCATACGCTCGCTGCGTTTCGATCATGTTCACCAGTTCTTCCACAACATTGACGTTTGATGCCTCAAGCATGCCCTGAGCAATTTCTCCCGCCCCCTGCTCACCAGGTACAAGTACAATGGGCGCACCACTGGAAGTCGTTTCTCGGAAAAGATTTTGCCCCAAGGCTTCAAGACCCGCGCCGTTAATAAAACGAGCAATCTGAATCTGACCAAGCTGCTGATTACCACCACCGTTAGCCAGCTCAGCGCTGACTGTTCCGTCATTACCGATAGTGACTGAAGCGGCTTCAGGCGGGACAACAATCTGAGGCTGCAGCAATAGTCCTTGCGGCGTTACTAACTCACCCTCCTGAGACAGCTTGAAGCCGCCGTCGCGGGTATAACCGATGGTTCCATCAGCTTGAACTATTTGAAAAAAACCTGGCCCTTCGATCGCTAAATCAAGGGCATTCTCTGTAGACATCATGTTGCCCTGAGCTTGAATTTTTTCAGTCGCAACAATACGGGTTCCTGTTCCCAGCATGAATCCGGTAGCGGCATTTGTATCAGCCCCGGTTTGTCCTCCAGCTTGTCTTATATTTTGATATAGAAGGTCTTCAAAGACTGGCCTGTCTCTTTTGAAACCCGTCGTATTAACGTTTGCGAGGTTGTTCGCAATGACAGACATTCGTGTCTGTTGGGCATTTAATCCAGTCTTAGCGACCCAAAGAGAGGCGTCCATAACCTATTCCTTAATTAAGTTGCATCAGAGATTGAGATTTCTCACCCATATCTCCCAACGCTTTGATAATGTTAATTTTCATCTCGTATCCGCGTTCGATCTCGATCATGCGAGTTAACACGTCGTATGACTTTACTGACGAACCTTCTAAAGCTTGACTTGTAACTTGCACAGGTGCGTCAGCACCCTCAAAATCACCAGTCGCCTCTGCACCCAAAACCTTGAAGAGGCCATCCTCCATCTTTTCTAGATCAATGTTTTCTGCGTTGCGTAACAGCAATCTTCCTATCTCCACTTCCTCAGCAATTTCTTCGGCGGGATCAGAGGCGTACAACACCCCTTCTGATGAGATCCGGTGAATCAGTGCTGGATCGAGTTGGATTTCCCCGCCACCTTCAGCAGCCACTGTAAAACCAGCACCATTAGCAAGTATTCCCTCACTATCGACTCGTAAATCACCTCTTCGAGTAAAAGCTATATCTCCATCCTTGTTGAATACCCCCAAAACCCCATCACCCTCTATATAAATATCAAGAGGATTTTGAGACACAATTCGAGGACCAGCGGTTAGGTCTACCCTTCCAAGAGCCTCGGCAACCTTATAAAACCGTGAAGAAAGAGAGCTATCACCATCAACGCGATAGGTCGCCTGCGTCATTTGGAACGCTTTCTTAAAACCTACGGATGAAATGTTGGCCATCTCATGCGCCTGGTTCTGTTGTTTCAACCTGTCCGCATTAATCGAAGAGGCTGCCAGATAAATACCCTTGTCCATTTTAGATTCCTGATATTTCTCAGATTACGACTGAATCCCAATTACGCCCGGATGTTGATAATCGTAGATGTGAGTGCAGACGCGGTTTCAATTGCCTTTGCGTTTGCCTGGAAGTTTCTTTGGGCAGTAATTAGGCCAACGAGCTCAGTCGTCAGATCCACATTCGATCTTTCCCTTGCACCCGCTCTTACCGTTCCAAAACCAGCAGTGCCGGGCTCACCAAAAGTCGCCTCACCAGACTTAGCGGACGACAAATAAGAACTATCACCGTTCTGTCTCAAGCCTTCATTACTCGCAAAGTTCACCAGCACGATCTTACCCAAGGAGTTCTGAGAGCCATTCGAGTACGAGGCAACAACAAGTCCATCGTCACCAATATCCAGACCAACCAAGTCACCCTCAGGTGAGCCATCTTGAGACTGAGATTTCACTGCGAATGCCTGGGAGAACTGAGTCGTTTCGCCGTAATCAATAGTTAGGTTCAAAGCACCTCGACCACCCGAGAGGAAGACGGTATCCAACTGAGCACCACCGGATGGTGAAACAAGGTTACCTGACGTGTTGAATGTCAATTCACCTTTATCTAAATATATTGGCGACCACTCTGGCAGAGTCGAGAATCCATCCGCACTAGCAGTCTCATTACCAAATTCATCGATATATTTCTGGACTGCAACGCCGTTGACTGTATCCGCCGACTGTGTTGGTTTGATCCATGTAGTGGTGGTTCCACGACCCGCTTCGATACTCGCAAGGCCCCAAGTTGCACTTCCTGAAACCTTAATGAAAGAGTCTGTTCCCGTCGTGCCCGTGGTGAAAACAAGGCCATTAGAATTTGCGTCATACTCAACGGTCACACCTGAGACTGAACTACCAGCTTCCGATGCCAATTGATTAATACCCTGCTGAAGCTCCAGAATAAAACTATCGAGTGTATAAGCTGACTGGATCGGAATTTGTAGCGTACCTTTTACATCGTCTACCGAAACAACGAAGGTATTGTTCGAAGCATCAACAGAAAACTGGTTATTCACGTTAACCGCAATTGAAGAACCCCTTGTAATAGCGGGCAATGAAGCGACGCCTCGAACAGCATCTGAACTCTGGCCAACTATGAATGAACTAGAAACGCCTGTGTCAAAACCCATAAATGAGGCTTGATCAGTTCTGAGTGCAGCTGCGTTCTCTGTTCCTGCGAAGTTGAAATTTACAGATATTTCAGATTGGTCCCCGGTTGACCCCGACCGTATGGAAAATTTTTCCTGCGCGCCGTCATACTCAACAGTGATCCCATAACGTTGTTGTGATGCCGCTCTTATTTCGGTTCCATTCGGGACAACAGTCACTTGCTGGCCTGCTGCATTATTGTAGCTATAGTCTGTAGGAGAAACGGTGACTGCTGTAGCGGTCAAACCAAATAACCCATTCGCCCCATTATTTCCTGCTTGTAACGTCACACTCCTAGTTGCATCCGAAGGCTCAAACTTAAAGGCCCTTGCAGCGTAATCGTAACTGACCGCCACAAAACCGTTAGATACAGCATTTATCTGCGTCTGTATTTCATCAACTATCGTCTCGATAGTTACTTTTGTGTCATCTCCTCCTCCAGCTGCTATTGAAGCCAGATCAACAGAAGCAGTGTTCGTTCCATCTGATACTATAAATTTCTGGTCGTTAGCGTTGGAAATATCGAAATAACGTTCATCACCAAATTTAGTGTTCAACTGATCCTGTATAAAATCAGCGATCTCAACGCCGGTCACTTTGCCTCGCCCAGCCAAAGCAGAGAGATCCACCCGCGCAGCTAATCCACTGCTATCAACGTCAACTTCCATGAAGTTTTTCAATTGGGCAGCCGTGAAAGCCGCAGTGGTACCTGGAGCATTATCGTTTGTGAAATCAAAACCTTGGTCTGAAGATAAATCTAAATCGGTTGGTAAACTGCCACCCTCTACTGTTGCGGGGACCGACGTTCTGACATCAGTTAAATCATCCAGTGCAAACTTTTGCGTCTTCCTGTTGACTAGAAGATCTTCTACTTCAGATCTCGGCTTTAATTCACCGTATTTGTTTACATACAAAAGTTCTTCATTCGCATCCGTCGCTTGTTGAAGTGCGGCGCTCACTGAATCGTCTCCGACGAAAACATATGTCTGCCATTTGTTGAAAGGAGAGTCAGCAGTCGCGTTCGAGGTTTTTACATAGTAAATCGTTGCCAGATAGGAGTTACCCCCACTATCGTAAACACTTAAAGCCGTCGATTTATTGTAAGTTGCAGGATTGTTGCGATTAAAAACCGTGGAGATCACATCCGCATCCGAAGGAAGGTTCAGTGACAAATCTACTAAACTCGTTTGCCTTGCTTCGCCTGCGGTCGTCGTTGGAATCTGAAGCTTATTTAGCTTAGACAAATCCGCCTTACCACTCGAGTCAACCGCCGCTGCGAGCAACGCCTGTCCCGATGAGTTAATCACACTAAACTGCTCGTCTAGTACAAACGAACCATTTCGTGTGTAAATGTCTGTTAAACCATCAGCAGATTTAAGTGGGAAAAATCCTTCCCCCGATATAGCAAGGTCAAGTGTGTTAGAGGAGAATTCCACATTGCCCTGACTAAACTCCTGCCTAACTTCTTTAAGAGAAACACCCTGACCAACAATAGCCGTAGATTTCTGTAGTGGTGACGTCGCAAAAATATCACCGAATGAAGCTCTGGACTTCTTGAACCCAGAAGTTCCCACGTTAGCAATATTGTTACTTGTAATCGCCAGTTCAGTCGTTGCGGCCTTGAGACCAGTAAGTGAGGTATAAAAAGACATTTAACAACTTCTCCTTTCGATTAATCTGATATGTGAGAGATTTCGGACAGAGCGATCGTGCGACCGTCTTCTATTTCAACGAAGATTTCTCCGAGTGCTTCATCCCATGAAACACCTGTAATTTTTGCCTGCGCCATTGCTGGCAGTTCAAAATTTTCATCACCAATGAAACCGACCGCTCTAAAAATATAATTCCCTTCTGGAGCCGCATTGCCGTTTCCATCACCGCCATTCCATCCAAATGCAACTTCTCCCGGAATTTGTGGCCCAAGGTCCAGCTGGTTAACAATTTGATCATTGGCAGCATTGACGACATAAAGCTTTAAGTTATCCACCGACTGCTCTAGCTGAACAACACCGTCGAGGGGCAATCCACCTGACTGGTACATGGTCACATCAGGCGCAAACACTTGCTTACCAAGTAAACTAGCGCCTCTTAAAATGCGCTCTTCTTGTTGATTTGAGACAAAATTCTCCAAAGACGCAGACATCGCAGTAGTCGCTTCTAAAGAAGAGAACTGCGCTAACTGAGCGACAAAGGCTTCGTTTTTCATAGGGTCAAGGGGGTTTTGATTCTGCAACTGTGTAGTGAACAAACGCAGAAAGGCATTTCGATCCAGTTCTTGTTCTGCCGGACGACTTTGCTCATTTCTAAGCTGATCTATTGTTTTAATACCTTCAATTGATGGCAAACTCATCGCGCTTCAACTCTTCTTATTTCTGCATCATTTCAATTGTTCGCATCATCAGACGTTTAGCTGTGTTGCTAGCCTCTACCGCACTTTCAAAGGACCTAGTGGCCGCCTTCATGTCCACCATTTCTGTCATCACGTTTACATTTGACGCAAAAACAAAACCTTCATCGTTAGCGAGCGGATGATTCGGTTCATATCTCTGAGGATTTGCAGTGTTGTCTTCCTTGACCCCCGATACCTGTACGCCGCCTTTTACCAAGTTACTTCCAAGATATACTTGATCCTCCAAAACGGTCTTAAAGACAGCTCGCTTCGCTTTGAATGCTTTTTCTGGCGAGGAATCAACCGTGTCGGCGTTAGCAACATTAGAAGCCGCCAGATTGATCCTGGCAGTCTGAGCATCCATTGCCGCGCTCGATATACTCATAATGTTTTCAAAGCTCATTGGCTACCTCCAACCCTAAATGGTTATCTGAGCAGATCGAGAACTAACTGCGTAAGCTGGTTAGCCTGAGACAACATTGATGTTCCCGCCTGCTGGATAACTTGAGCTTTTGCTAAGCGTGCTGATTCCAAGGCGAAATCCGCATCATCAAGTCGAGATCTAGCATCAGCTGTTTTCTCAGCGATGTTCATTAAATTTGAGATCGTATAGCCAAGACGATTTTCAATCGCACCTAAGTCAGACCGCATCTGCGCAACCTTGTCTAACGCTGCATCGATAATTGAAATTGAATCCCCTGCTGCAACCATCGTTGAAACTTGAATCTGAGTAAGGTTTTTCAAAGAGGCCGCGGCGGCGTTTTCAGTGTAATAACCCTTGGAGGCAACACCAGCAGTCGTCGTCGAAATAGCCTCATCAGTCGCACCGGCTGTAACAAAAGTCGCTGTTGCACCCGGAACGCCGGCTGCTTTCCAGGTGTATGCAAGAGTCGTTGAACTAGCTTTGCTTACAGTAAATAGTAGATCGCCATAATTTGAATCAGCCTGTATATCGGCTAGCAGCGCGTCAATATCAGCAGGAGCACCACCTGAGTAATCAAGTGAAACAGTCGTCGTTCCATCTCCGACAGTCGTCGTTCCGTTGTAACTAGCGAGAGTACCAACCGTAACTGTCTCGACCTGGTTGACGGCCTTCTGATCAATTGAAAACGCATTCGGTGAAACCAGCTTCAAAGTTCCAGAAACACGCGTTGCATCATTAGCGCCAGATACTGCCAGTGAGACCGCCGATCCGACAGTATTGGTAATGACACCGTCTTCACCAATTTTCTGGACTCTTAAGTCATTGTGACCCGCTAGCGTTTGAGAATTCTCGATCGTGATGTCGTCACCATCGGCGTCGAATAACATTATTTTGTTATCCGATGAACTCGCTGTAACTCCAGTCGAACCAGATATCTGATTAATGGCATCGACTGCTGACTCAACGTCACCCTCGGCAATAACGAAGTTTCCGGTTTCGTAACCGTTAATCTTTATGCTGTAAGTTTTTTGCGTCGTAGTGGCTGAGTACAACGAAGCATAGGTTTTAGCATAGGCCTTAACGCCTGTTTGACCTGTTAAATTGTTTACTTTTACTGCAGTCTCTTTAGCTGAGTCCCCAGGAGAGGCCGCAGTCGTAACTGTTCCCAAGAATCCGAAAATCTCAATGTCGTCATTTGTCGTCGTACTATTCGAAGGAGGAGTCTGATCGGCTGCAGCTGCACTCTGTCCATTACCCACAAGCGTGTGGGCGCCAATCATCTCAGCAGCAACCGACTCAACTGAGAAAATGATGTTCTCGCCTTCCTCGATGCCGACCTGGAGAGACTTATTTAGAAAAGTGCCGTCAAGAATCAACTCACCGTTGTAGCGCGTATTAGCCGCAACACGGGAAATCTCTTGAATCAACAAATTGACTTCCGACTGGAGAAAACTTCTATCAGCCGAACTGTTTGTTCCGTTCGCCGCTTGCAGGGCGAGCTCACGCATTCTCTGAAGCATGTCCGAAACTTCACCAAGGGCGCCTTCGACCGACTGAGTCAGAGCTTGACCATCGTTCGCGTTTTTCACGGCCATCGCTAGGCCACGAACTTGCGCGGTCATCCGTTGCACCATCGCCAACCCCGCAGCATCGTCGGCCGCACTGTTGATTTTAGAGCCGGTTGATAACCGCTCCATGGCGGTCTGCAGTTCAGTATTAGATTCTGCTAGCGCCCGTTGAGCCGTTAACGATGAAATGTTGGTGTTGATAACTAAAGCCATAAGACTACCTTTCCTAGATTAAGCAACTAGTGCTCACTCTCCTCTGAGTGCTCGACGAATACCGCCGACTCGATTTTCAATGAATTGAACAGTCGCCATGTAGCGACCAGACTCCTTACCAAATTCCGCTTGTTGATGATGTAACTCAACCGTGTTGGCGTCCGGGGACGCGTTTATCGGCCTTCGAAAAACTTCATAGTTTCCAAAGCCACCGCGTTGCCCTAAGTGACCTGAATCAGTTTTTTGAAGATTTAGTTGCTGACTAGACGATGCGGACATCGCAGCCTTAAAATCGATGTCACGAGCTTTATAGTGAGGCGTTTCCACATTGGCGATGTTCTCGGATAGAACTCTCATGCGATGTTCTCGGAGATAAAGCGCATTTTCGTGAATCCCGAATATGTTGTTAAAACTAGACACTAATTTTTTTCCTAAAGTTCTTTTGGTTTCGTCCGATTAACTAATGTGGGTAAAAGTCTGTTTCATATCGCAATTGGCATGCCAACCTTGCTTCTTAGTTTTTTTATAGCCTTTTCATATAGTTAAGGGATCGAGGACAATTCAGACCCTCTGTGCTAACGTGATCACGGAATATTTTTGCCGGCACTTATATGCCGGTACGGCAAAAATCGTCGAAAATTATTAGCCGAGTTTGAGGTATTTACCGAGAATGTTGAGCTACCATAATGACCGCACCAAATTCAAAACCTCGGATGCGCTCAACATTAAAAAAAAACTTATTACAGTTCTTTTATCTGCCTTCCTTGCCGTTTTTGTCACAACTCATGGGCATGCAAACGACGGCGGCTTATCTCAAAAAGACAGCCACGCACTAGTTGTTACAACGACCGATCCGAAGCCCAAACAAGCCGAACTGCGTTCAAGTCTCATCTCTTGGCTAAGTCTGCAAACGGAAAATGAGGCCTCTGAAATAGAGGAGAAACTGACACTCAATCGTAGCCTCGAAAAAAAGCTTTGCCCCGGCACTCTTGTTTTCTCATACGTTGAATCAAACAAACGCTTGATCCTTGCAAACTGCGAGAACCACTGGCGACGTTTTATAAAACAACCCTCTTGGCTGCAGATCAAAACGAATAAACCCGAGAAAGTAGATGTCGCCGCCCGTGAACTCAGTCAGGTTTTTTTGCTCAAAAGAAACATCAGCAAAGGAATGTCTATTACTCAGGAAGATCTGCAATCAGATCGTTTGGAACTCCCCGACTTTACGTCTTTCGACTTGGTGACAGCTAAGGGAAGCCCTATGATCGCTTCAAGAGACCTAACAAAAGGACAACCCCTTGCTTCGAATGACGTACTCACAGGGGTAAGAGTCGTCGTTGCAAAAGCCCCTATACCCTCGGGATCAAGTATCACGGAAAAATTGGTCGCATTAGAGTACCGCTATGACGACGTCCCGAAGGATGCCGTCAAAGGAGAAAAAAGTTGGTCTTATATGGAAACTAATAGAAGGCTGCTAGTCGGAGAAATCATCAGAGAGCGACACCTGCGAAAAGCAAAACTGGTACGACGTAAAGATCCTGTTACTTTGATCCACAAAAGTCCCGCACTACAGATAATCACAACCGGCACGGCCCTGCAGGATGGATATTACGGTCAATCTGTAAAGGTGCTCAACACGGAGAGCGGCAAAAACGTTATGGGAGTCGTCACGGGTCGTGGAAAAGTCGTTATTGACTCCGAAAGATAATGGCAATGACTCAAAGTTATCTTTCCTAAAATTTTTATTCTATTCGATTCGAACTTTCCTTACGTTCGAACCTTTGCTCCGCGTCTCTCCCGAAACCGTAAAAACCCTATACCAATAATCACCCACGCCTAAATCTTGATCTTCATATTGTAGGTTCGTTATCAACGCTATGCTCGCATACTCACCATCTAAGCTATTCTTCCGAAAAATTTCGAACTGTGCATCGCCCGATCCGGAGTATTCCCACGACAAGCTAACGCTATTTAGGCTTGTTTCTGTTCGTAAAAACGCGGGAACAGCCAAGACTCCTTCACGACTGAGTTCAATAACATTAAACAACCCAAACTTATTGCCCGCGGCATTTTCGATACTGGTGTCGAGTGGTCCAATTGCTAGGCTCCATTCGTTACGGTTATATCTCTTGACGCTCATCATCACGTGCAAACGACATGCATCTTCGAAGCAACCGCTGCTTGAACCATAGGTAAGAGTATTTTCTGGCCCTAAGCAGACTAGAATCTCCCCACCGGACAATTCACACAACCAGCTGACAGGGTCGTTAGGTACCAGATAACCAAAGGCAGGATTAAACAAAAAATTATAATTGTCGCTACGTATAGAAACCCTGTTGGCAGAAACCTCCTCTATGACCCAGGAATCAGAGCGGTTTTGTGAAAACCTTTCATCACGTTCTAAACCCTCCAGTACCACATTGCCATCACACAACCCTTGGCCCTGAATAGATGCCGAACCACCCAGACAAACCGACTGCTCGGCTTGCCAACCACCTACAAGCTCAGAAATTATAGACTTTGAGGCATTACTAGCGGCCTCTTCAAAACGCTCCGCCAAAAAATCAGCAGCAATTGTGTCTCCCGGAGAAATTGTCGCTGACGACTCTGCAGCAAAATTACTGTTCATAAAAAATATCGAGCATGAAACAAGCAAAAGGCATTGAATGTACTTCATGTTATCTCGCGATTTGATATTGCAGCATTCGGTTTTATTCCAGAACATCTCTTTCAAACTCCGCCTCATCAAAGACCACCTCGTCAACATTAAATATTTGTAACTCCAGCGCTCTTGTAGCTGATAAGTCTCCGTCCGATGCAGTGATGTCGAGCAAGTAAATATTATTTTTATCTAAATCAGTAGGATTTTCGAAGTCAGGTGCAAATTTAAAAAACAAAGTCGTTTGCCTCAACGCAAAGGATGAAGCGTCATCTCCACTCAATTCAATACTTATATCATCGTTATCAGGGTCTGAAGCTTGAACTTCTCCTATAACACTCTTGTTTTCAGGGAATGTATCCGCAACATCTAAGGTTAAGCTCGGACTCCGATTCTCAGATTCGAGATTTGGCTGCGGTTCATCGCTGCCACCACCCCCTCCACAGCTGACAAGCAGATTTAACGAGACCAGAAGTAAGAGGTTGTATAAATATGGGCAAGAAACTTGCATACTGTACAGCCTATAATATTTTTCCTAAAGTATTTAACTAATTGACCGATTTATACGTTGGAAAAGAAAATTATTTCTCATGGTGACTTATGGTAGACGAAATCAGTAGCGTCGGCTCTAAAAGAGCACAACAAATAAACCAAGCTCCAACTCCCAACGAGAGTGCTCGAGAGGGTAATAGCGCTGTAAGAGCAGAGACCGCACCAGCACCATCTCCTTCTGTCGAAGTGGAACTCAGCGAAAGCATAAAACGATCTGAGGAGCGCGCGCAATTCGACGAAGCCAGAGTCAAAGAGCTGAAAAGTCAAATTGAGCAAGGAACTTACCCAATAGACACTCAAAAATTAGCAGAAAAGTTCTCTGATTTAGAGCAACTCCTGTAACACACGATCGCGCGAAGTGGAAGAATTAAACCTCGCCTCTACCACCTCCTCTGCGCTCAGCCGCCTGCTAAACGAAGAATTCACAGCGCTAGAAGCCAAAGACTTCGAAAAAGTTGAGCAAATCCAGGAAGAAAAACTCTCTTTGATGCAAAAGCTTCAATCGTTTTGGGACGCGTTAAAAAAATCAGAAACCACCGACGCGCAGCTACTAGATGAACTCACGCAAAAGCTAGAGATCTGCAAAGAGCAGCATCTGAGAAATTCCTTGTTACTAAACAAACAAATGGAAATTACTCGCAATCTCCTTGGTGCAATAACCAAAAAAAATAATGCGAATGCTTCGGTGTACGACAAGCTCGGAAAAATGACTTAAGCATTATCGACATCATCATCCCAAGGGGTCTTCCCCTGAAGACGATAAACCCACGCTAAGACTATCGCCACAGAACGAAACAAACTTTCCGGTATTTCTTGATTCATCTCAAGCCGCGATAGTGTCTCAGCCAAGAGCTGGTCTTCGGTAACAGGAACTCCAGATTTACTGGCTATATCTACAATGGAGCTGGCTAAATCATCTCGACCTTTTGCGATTAATTTAGGCGCACGAATCTTGTCATAAAGTAAGGCAACCGCAACCTTCTCTTTATCTTCAAGCATCTCCTAAAAGCCTCTTACCACCTTGAAATAAACTATCACGATCATATTGATTAGGCCTTTCCAGCGAGTCTTTCCGGAAAATTTTTAGCTCTCCCATTTGAATTCCATTTTTACGCAATTCACTCTCAAGCCAAGCGCTGTGAATATTTGCGTCATCCAACAATTCATCGGTAGGCATCGCAAGGTAAAAATTGGCAACATTGTCCCGATCGAAGACTGTCGATACTTCGATTGTTTCGTTCTCAGCAACCCTTATTTTTATGACCACTTTCCATGCGTAGTCTTGCTCCGAATCTTCATCCTCACTTTCTCCCGGCTCTCCACCATATAACCGGATATCGATTGGCCAGTCGCCTGAGATGGGCAAAAGCCAATGATATTGCGTATTTCTATTAAGCTGCGATGCAAGAGACTCAATTTGACCTGACTCTATATCTTCTATGGCCGAAGCAATAAAAAGCATCTCAGCTCTATCAAGCCGGCCACCTCTCAATAGTCTGAGTAAAAGCTCCTTCAAATTTGGTTGAGGGGCTCCATCCCGAACGGCTTGCTCATGGAACAAGCCACTAAGGCGCAGACTTCGTTCAATTTGTTCATGATTAAAACGCTTAAACCAATCCTGTCCCAGCGTAAAATTTGAAAGCTGACGGGCGCCTTCTCTGGTCGCATCTGCTTTAGAGCCTAAATTCAGAAACTCCCACAATTTTTCGAACCTTGGAGCTACCGAGATAAGACGAGCTAAGCGGGAGTCATCTATCTGGAATCCCGCTTTTGGTGGGGCGGCCTTTCTGCCAAATAAAACAGACAATAGCCCACCTGCTATTGAATCTAGCCGGACCTGTACATGGCCCCCAGCGGGGTTCGGAACGTAGTTAGGCAGCTTGATCAGAATATTTTTACCCAACAACAAAGCATTGCCATCAGGCCTGTTTTCAATAACAGCATTTACCACCTGCCCCTCTCGTAACCCCAAGCTTCTTGCATCAGGCGGATTAAGGCGTAAAGAATAGACGCTTCGCGAAGGTTCAACACTATCCGAGATAGATTTTACTGGTTGGGCGACAACATCAGTGATTATCAAGATTTTACCTAAGGATAAGTTATCCAGCCTTTATAGGGATCGCTATCCGAGGCAGGATCCACGCTGTCTGGTGTCTCTTTAAAGATCATTCGATGAAAATCTTCGATTCGAGGAAACTTTATTTTTTTGCCCGCCAACATCCAGCTAGGATTACCGCGGACAAATGCCGATGGATTCACTTTCACAATAGCATTGAGGATAAAATCGGGGTGGATTTCCGTGCCCTTTACCGCCTCGTGGACGATGTCAGAGAGCGTATCTCCTTCTCTAACAACGTAGACCCCTTCCTCCCAACCACCTTTTTCACGTTCAACTTCACTCGATGAACGAACCAAGCGAGACAAAAGATTTCTTAGAGCCAACTCCAACTCTTCCGACTCAAAAGCACCATTTGTGCCAGATTGCTCTGCGAGACCCGAGTCTTTGATTATCTCCGCCGAAACATTCTGAGAACCATTCTCACTATTACCATCTGCGACCGCGCCAGTGTTGAACTCTGACTCTGGCAACGTACTACAACCGCCCACAATAAGAGCCGTTCCTAGAATGATTAACTTATTCATATTAATTCCAACAAAGGTCTAGCAAAGTATTCAGCGCCATCACCTAAATCAACGCTACCTTCTTCAATTTCAAGCACCGATCGTAACGCACTTATTTCGCTTATTCGTGCGATCGCTATCCGATTTACTCCTGAGAGTAAGCCTCTCTTCTTAAAGTACTTTGATCTCGGCATGATCAGAAGTTGATCTCCCTCACTCAGACCTGCATCAGCACCTGCTTCAAGTATCAGCGCTCCTTTAGATGCTACTACAGAATTAGAGTGTGTTATCACGCAGTGTGCTGTAGACAGGAAATCACTTACGTCTCCTGTTACTTTTTGCAGAAATTTATTGGTATCAGCGCTTTGTGCAACACCCTTTATAGATTTTATATCCGTATCTGATAGGTCGTAGTGAGTATCTGACCGTTTTCTGATGACCTCCCCGTCAACAATCATCAAACTGACTTTTATAGATTGTGCCGCTGACACCTTTTTAAATAAACGTCTCGGATTAACTTCATTCCACCAGGTCCCGGCCCCTTCAGTCGATTCACTGTATTCCACCATATAAAGCAATTTATGTTTGGAATCTTCAAAATGGCTGCCTCGAATCAAATTCTCGTAACGGCTGTGGTCGTCAAAAAATGGCGATAACGCGATGTTTTCTTGCGCTAACAGCAAGTCCGCAACAAAATGATCAACGAATCCTATGAGGTTATTTTGATCTGAGCCAATGCCTATGTGCTTATAATTATTTTTTAAACTTACGCTTGATAATGAGATACGCGGTTTTTCTCCGAGATTACTCTCGCAACTTTCCGTTTGCCTCTGTCCAGTCCTATTCTTTATCTTGCTATCTCCATTGTTACCTCGTTGAGCGCTTGCTTTTTCGACTCGCGCGCTTCCATCGGGGAATAGCTGGATATCTAGCTCTTCGAATTGCATTGAAGAGATAAAGAAGAGATCTTCGTCTTGGACTACAGAATTACGGAGATGGTTTATAGAGTGCAGGTACCCTCTTTCAGAAATACCGAGTTGCGTGACCTCTCGTTTGACATTTTTTAACCAACTTTCTAACTCTTGAGCCCACAAAGAAGCCGGAAAGATGAAGGTCAATATTAGAACTAAATTGAAAAGAGCGATCTTCATAGTGTTTGCCGGTAAACAAATCCAAGGCGAGTTTACTTCGCAACGCTAGCCTAAACGTAGGTACGGTGGCCTTGTTACTCAGAACCTTGGTTTGCAGACCACGCTTCCTCCGTATCGCTCGTCATGACCAGGTGATTAATCGCATCAGAACGACCAATCTCCAGAACTGTTTCATAGCTGTCATTTGATATCGGTTTGATGCTTAGCACCCTAGCACCAACAATAAGCCCCTCTACCCTGCTGGTAATCTCTTCATCGCTGAATTTCTGGTTACTCAGTGTGCCTCGAGACTCCAAATACTGCCCATAGATTTGTTCTGCTAGAGATTTGTAGGCTTCCAACTTAGAAGCCTTTATTGCCATTAACCGCTTCTCCTCGACACTACTACCCGGCTGGACATTGATAACAGCATAGCCAATGCCCACAAGCCGCTCGTCAAAATTTGACGATGTCGGGTACGGATAATGATTCGATACGCAGCCCGCAACGAGAAAAAGCGCTATTACAAGACAATAGCGCGTGAAGTTTTGAACGAATTTCTCATTGTACACAGCGGTACTCACTTTTTTGGTCCTCACGATAGTTATCGGCTAATTACAGATATTCTTTAGAGTAGGCACGGAATATGCATTTCACACTTAGGTTTCTCGAAAAATAACACTCGGATATTTTTATCCATATAAATTAGTAAGTTATGGAATCTATACTTTTTTCACTGACGAATTTCCGACACTTGGTGAGTTCTTTTCCGCTGAGTTCGTTGGTAACGCCGTTAATCGTTCTGCTGGTACTCACGCTCCTTGTGTTGCCCATTCCGCCTGTCATGCTGGACGTTTTATTCACCTTTAACATCATACTGGCACTTTTAATCATCATGGTCGCTATTCACACCGCGACACCGATGGATTTTTCATCTTTTCCTATCATTATTCTTTTCGCGACCGTAATGCGATTGGGCCTTAACGTCGCCTCTACGCGAGTGGTTTTAATACAAGGACATGAAGGAGGCGATGCCGCCGGGAAGGTAATTGAGGCATTTGGCCAATTTGTAATTGGCGGAAATTACGCAGTAGGGCTAATAGTGTTCTTAATATTAATGATTATAAATTTTATTGTAATCACCAAAGGGGCTGGTCGCGTCTCAGAAGTCATCGCCAGGTTCACTCTCGATGCCCTACCTGGTAAGCAAATGGCAATCGATGCTGATCTTAATGCGGGCGTGATCGATCAAGAGACCGCAAGGAAAAGGCGTGCGCAAGTTTCTCAGGAATCTGATTTCTTTGGCTCTATGGATGGAGCATCGAAATTCGTGAGGGGTGACGCGATTGCTGGAATATTGATCCTTCTAATAAATTTAGTTGGCGGCCTAGCCATAGGAATGCTGCAACACGATCTGTCTCTAGACGGCGCATCGAAAGCTTATGTTCTTCTTACCATCGGGGATGGTCTAGTCGCCCAAATACCTGCACTGATACTTTCTCTTGCGACAGCTATTATCGTCTCAAGAGTATCCACAGATGAATCTGCTCCGGAACAAGCCACAAAACAGCTGAGCAACCCACTTGCATTCGGGGTTGCGGGCGGAACTTTAGTTGCCTTAGGGTTAATACCCGGGATGCCAAATGGCGTTTTCCTCCTACTTGGATCAAGTTCAATCGCACTGAGTTACTTCCTTCGAAAAAGACAGGCCACTGAACTAGTAGAACAGAACGATGTTGAAGCACATGAAATAGAAAAATCTAGCGAGGAAGTGCTGGAACTGGACTGGGATGATGCCGGCCAGGTAGACGTTATCAGTGTGGAACTCGGGTATGGCCTTATTCCACTAATCCAAGAAGATCGACACGGACGACTGCTTCAAAGAGCAAAAGGAATCCGTAAGAAAATGTCCGGAGAGTTTGGGTTTTTGCTGCCAACTATTAGGATTCGAGATAATCTCGATATCCCTCCTCATCAGTACCAATTAGTAATCAACGGATCAACCAGAGGTAGGGGAGATATCGAATTAGGAAAATTCCTAGCGATTAACCCAGGTTCAGTTTTAGAAACCGTTTCCGGCACACAGACAAAAGAGCCGGCTTTTGGCTTGGAAGCCGTTTGGATCGAGGCCAAGGATAAAGAATACGCTCAAGCAGTGGGCTACACGGTCGTAGACACCAGTACCGTCATTGCCACTCATCTTAATAACGTTCTTAGAAACAACGCAGAAGAGCTTCTAACCTACGAAATTACTGAGAGCCTCATCGGCCGGATGGAAGAAACTTCTCCTAAACTTGTCGAGGAACTCATCCCAGATAACCTCTCCATGAGCACCGCCCTTAAAGTATTACAGAATCTGCTTTCTGAAGGCGTTCCAATTAAAGACATGCGGACAATCCTAGAAACACTCTCGGATGCCGCACCATACACGAAAGCACCTGAGGCGTTGACCAGCTACGTTCGGACTCGGCTAGGACGACTAATCGTGCAGCAGCTTTGTGACCCCCTCAATACTCTTGAAGTCATTACACTAGATCCTAACCTCGAACAGATCCTAACGGACTTAGTCAAGGCAGCCACTTCCGTCGATGAGGTAACGCTAGAACCCAATCTCGCACAGACCCTTATCGAATCACTATCAGAAGAAGTAAACAAAGCTCAAGAACAGGATCGTGCGGCAGTTCTCATTGTTTCTCCCACGATACGTCAGTGGTTATCCATCTTCATTGGGAAACTTAAAAAAGAACTTTCTGTTTTGTCCTACAGAGAGGTTCCTGATGATCAATCTATCAAAATTATACGAACTATCGAATTAAACGAAAAAGATTAGTAAGAAGGAGCGTTTTATGGAACTTCAAAGGTTTGTTGGTAAAGACACAAAATCTGTTTTAGATGAAATTCGCGCCGCTCTGGGTGAACAAGCCCTGATTGTTTCCAATACAAAAGTCGGATCAAAGACAGAAATCATCGCCGCTCGGGTAGCACAAAGTGCTACTGCAGAGACACAGGTCAGTGTAGACGAAGACGCATCAAAACTGGCAGGAAAAAAAGAGGATTTCTCTCAAACAATGGCTAATCATCAAAGGTTCTCATCGCCAACTTTCACAGAAGATGATCCCTGGGAGCACATTAGGCAAATAAACAACGAAATTTCGTCTATAAAGTCAGCCTTAAAAGAAAGCTCGGAGCAAACTCGCAACGAAATCCCAACGGATCTCCATGAGGTATCTAAACGAATTGCCGAACGGAAAACTGAGAACTACCTCGAACTTCTTGATAGCGCTAAAGAAGGTTGCCACATCATTTGGGGGGAGAGAAAGTCAGGGAAGTCACTCCTCATCAAGGAGTTAATAAAAAGAAGAGCTAGCAACCACGAAAAAACCATTATTTTAAGACTGCCGCACACCACCAGTTCAGATGACTCACATCTGTGTGCAATCGCAGAGCGGTTTTCAGTTGATGTTATTTTTATCAATCAAGTGGAAAGCATCGAGTCTATGATCGCACTACTTGATAGCGACCATTTGATCCTTATCGAAGCAGACCTATCAAAACTAAACAGCCTTGCACTAGACACCACAACCTCATGGCTGGAAAAGAGCTTCAACTTTATTATCGACGAGAACGAGAAGCAGACAGATTTGATTTCAGAATTGTTTCAACAAATTAACGCAAAAATACCTGCGAGAATTCCCTCAATGATCATTGAAGACATCAGATAATGGCCACAATTGTGTAAACTCCTTTTGCAAACGCGCGAGACTTCTCTTTACTCAGTCTTTAGAGTTGAGGACCGACCGCAATAGTATTTTAAAGTGAGGATCTAATTTGTCTCGTCAAGTAGCCATTTGTAGCGGGAAAGGAGGAGTAGGTAAAACTTTCACCTCAATCAGTCTTGCCTTAGCCCTACGCGATATGGGTAAAGACGTACTACTAGTTGACGCCGACCTAGGCCTTGCTAATGCTCAATTGATGCTCGGTGTATCACCCGAGCTTACTATCGCAGATTATATAGAAGGCACAAAAACGCTATCTGAGGTTACTACGGATATTAGTAGTGGCTTAAAGTTGATTCCGGGCGCCTCCGGCAATGCGAGCTTAGCCAACCTGCCACTGGGCACGCTTACAGACCTTTACGAAGAGATCACCAGAGTATTTCCCGATAGCTTTATACTCTTTGATCTCGCCGCCGGAATCTCGGATCAAAATATGCACATGTTAAAACTGTGCGACACAAGAATAGTCTTATTCGTGGACGAGCCAACATCTATAGCGGATAGTTATGGAGTACTTAAATTGCTTCATCTGAGTGACAAACTTGATGAAACTTACCTGGTACCAAACCAAGTAAAAAGCCTCGACAGCGGCAAAAAATTCTATGACAGAATGAATCGTCTCTGCCTTTCATTTCTCGGTAAACCCGTAGGCTTTATTGGAGCAATTCATGAGGATACCGCGGTCAAAGCTTCCATAAGGAAAAGAACACCGATTGACACCTCGTTCCCTGATTCAAAAGCTTGGTATAATATACGCGCAATCGCAGAGAAAATTGCTGGCGAGCATGGCGACATAGAGCCCTCCCAAACTTGAAGCACTAACCATGAACACCGATTCCGATTCGAACTCGACGAGTAATAGTAAACCTGAGGCCTATCGCGCTGCAGCCTCATACACAGAGGAATCGACAGGTAATATCACTCCAGAATTACTGTCACTTGTAAAACGTATTGCTGTCCATCTAAAAGGCAGGCTTCCCAAGACGGTTGAAGTCGACGATTTAATGCAGTCCGGGTTCGAGGGACTTGTCCAGGCTATGAATACCTTCGACAAGACAAGAAACATATCGTTGGAACAATATGCAAACACCCGAATACGCGGCGCGATGCTGGATGACGTACGAAGAATGTCACAAGCCACAAGAACCACAATATCATTCAAAAGGGAACACTCAACCGCTATTGAAAAGCTAACAAACCGATTCGGTAGAGAACCCACAGGTAAAGAAATTGCAAGCTACCTTGGCAAAGACGTAGAGACTTATCAAAAAGAGCGACTGATTGTTGCCGGGACCGTCAATTCTGAAAACGACAATGGCATTATGCCAGAAATCCTAGACAACAACGGGGACAGCGAACCTTCCCCAGAAGAAGAATTACAGAAAACAGAGCTACTTTCCGCGCTCAAAGCATCCATCGATGACTTGCCTGAACGGACCCAACTAATCCTATCTCTGTATTACAAAGATGAGCTAAACTTAAAAGAGATAGCGGCAGTGATAGATGTCACAGAATCTCGCGTAAGCCAGATCCTAAGTGAAACTGCTGATAAGCTAAGGAAGAAAATAACCCAATAATAATTTCAAATTACCTAAAAGGCCGAACATGAGCATCCTTGGAGGTTTAAAGAAAAAAGCAGAGCAGAAGAAAGCTCTTGCCTTCTACAAGCAGTTGGGGACTATCAAGGGCGATCCAAGGGATATCCGCAACCTAAAATCCTTAATGAGCGCTCGTCTCACAGCCTTCATTGATGCCACTTTCATCGATGGTGCTAAGAAAACAGAAGCACTTCAAGAATCTGGCCAACCAATCTCTTCACTCTCCCCAACCTCCAGCTATAAGGACGTCAAAACGATTAGCGGTATCGTCTGCGTTTATCTACCCGAGAAATATGCCCAGTTTTTCTTTGAACTAGGCTCCAGATACCAGAGTGCAAGCTTAACGCTCAATCAAGTGGTTGAACTCGCTGATGAAATGGCAGCAGAAATCTCTGCATCGCTGGTTCTAGACCGACCGATTACACCTCTCAATTTTCTAAGATCAGCCGAGTCAGAGGGTGATGAAGGTGAAGCTGAGTCAACAGAGGGACAAACTGGAAGCCCTGAG
>CAJQGN010000043.1 GCA_905477545.1 uncultured Acidimicrobiales bacterium
TAGTTCTGGTTCAAACTTCAATTGCTTAATGTCTCAACTGATTGGTGATTTAGGTCGTCCATGACATCTCCAGTCGCTTCGCCGGGTATTTCCGCTGTAAATAGTCGGTCGTATAAGGAAACAGCTCCGGTTACGGCATGCTCAGCGGACACCCAATGAAGCGTGGCTTTAACTTTTCGGTTATCTGGTGCCTTCCCGCCAGCGGTATCTGGGTCATAGGTGCAGTAGATCTCCTGAAGCTCACCAGAAGAATTTTCAACGTAATCGTTACAGGTAATGAAGTAGCCACTGCGGAGCCGCACTTCGGCGCCAGGCGTCAACCTGAAGAACTTCGGCGGCGGGTTTACCTTAAAGTCATCTTCTTCGATATACAGAGTTCCTGAAAAAGGAACAAGCCGAACTCCATCAAGTTCATTCTCAGGGTTGTTAATTACCTCTCGCCATTCGACAAGGGGATCTCCGTTCTCATCATCAGGCCAATTAGTGATTGTAAGTTTCACCGGTTTTAGTATTGCCATGCGTCGTTGCGAAACGCTATTAAGTTTCACACGGACATAAGATTCAAGGAGTTCTATCGCATGACGCGAGTTCGTTCTAGCAGCTCCAATATCTTTACAAAAAGATCGCACTGAAGAAGCTGGGTACCCACGCTTTTTTAGGGCTCTTAGCGTTGGCAGCCGCGGATCATCCCAGCCGCTTACAACTCCATTGTCGATAAGGTCACGGAGTTTTCTTTTTGAAGTAACGGTGTGCGTTAACTCTAAACGTGCGAATTCAGTTTGGTAAGGAGCCTGATCGGAAAGCGGAAGTTTTCCAAGGAACCAGCTATACAAGTCCCTATTGTCAGAAAATTCAAGAGTACAAAGAGAATGTGTAATGCCTTCGATTGCGTCGCCTTGGCCATGAGCCCAGTCATAGGTTGGATATATGCACCAGTGATCGCCGGTTCGATAGTGACTAGCATGTCTGATTCGGTACATTACGGGATCTCGCAGTTGCATATTGTCGTGTTGCATGTCTATTCGAGCTCTCAGGACGCAATGACCTTCCGGGAACGCTCCGTCGCGCATTTGACGAAATAGCTTTAAATTTTCTTCACTATGTCGAGTCCGAAATGGACTTTCTACTCCAGGTTTGCCGAAACCACCCCTTTGCTCGGATATCTGAGCTGAGGATTGGTCGTCGACATAGGCCAACCCGTCATTAATTAAGAGCTCAGCCCATGCATAAAGTTGGTCAAAATAGTCTGATGCATAGCAGATGATCTCTGGTTCATAGCCTAGCCATTTGAGGTCATTGATGATTCCCTCGACATAAGCTTTATCTTCTGTATCTGGATTGGTGTCATCGAATCGAAGATTGCAAGTGCCATCAAACTCATTAGCTAGATCGAAATCTAGACAGATTGCTTTTGCGTGACCAATATGCAGATAGCCATTTGGTTCTGGCGGAAAACGGGTCCGAATAGATCGGTTGAATCGTCGTTTCTTAATGTCTTCGCTAATCATCTCTTGAAGAAAATTAGTTCGAGCTTCCACATCAGAGTCAGCTTTATCGTTCACTTACCTCAACCTCTTAAAACCATATTGTGTGGACACGTTACAGAGCCAACGGTACTTCACTCTGTAAGCGCTGCAACATTCGGCGGCGGCCAGATACCCGGAATTTCCCCCGAACTTAACAAACGGTCAGAGAATAAAGAAAAAAGTTTGAGAAGAGGCGTCGCGTCTTCGGCCAAGACAGACACGATTGGTTTCGCAAGGCGGTCGGTGTGATGTTCGATACTTTTTCGTGCTACACGCCCGGCATCGGTTTGCTTCCCGTGCTCATTGATGAGTCCGCGTTCCGTTAGGCGCTGAGCGGCATCTTGCCATTCGTCCGCGGTCCAACCTCTGATTTTTTGTATTGTCGCTGGATCACCCCGGCCATCAGCGGCCATCATGACATGGCATTCTGTTGGATCTAAATCGCCTGCAAGTAGGGCTATGTTGTGCCCGTCAAAACGAAACTCGCGAAGCAGTGTGGCGCCGTGCCAAACTGCAAGCCTAGAGTCCTCTGGCCAAACCTCTGAGGCCCAGCTCGCAAACAAGGGTCTCCCTGCCACAGGTAATTGGTCGCCGATCGGACGAAGAATGCGTTCCGCCGCCTTAAATGATGACTCGAATTGCTCGTCGCTGAAGATTCGACGCATCGCTTCATCTATAAATTCGAGATGAGTTGAGCGGACCATTGCAGGCGACATAATGTCCCAGCAAGATGGGATTGATTTAGCGACCATACGAGGCGCGAAATTATAAAAAGTAGCCGTAACCATTTTCTCAGTCGCTTGCCCTAACGGAGCCGATCTATACGCGAAATATGCATGCCACCAACCTCGAAAGCCACGCTCGCTGAAGCCTTTTATCTCCGCAGGGTAATAACCACATCCATGCACAGCTTCTGCCAGCTTAGCAAGGTCTCTTTGGGCTCTGTGACTGTGAATATTCTCGTCCGCGTGAATCATTTAGGACACATAACTCCCTTTAAGTTGTTTTCTGAGTCCTCGTTCAAAATCGGAAGTATTGATAACCCGCTTTAGCATCATGTCTGTACCGAAGACCTCATAGATCTCTTCGTTGACTGCTGTCATCGATAACAAAATGACGGCTCCGTTATGACCTCCACCCTCGATGTGAGTTTCATCACCGTTATTAGTAGAAATTGTTCCAGCAGAGCGAGTTGAAATAAGTTTACTTGGGTCGGCTGAATCAAAAATTAAGTGATCACCCTCGATAACAAGCGTGCGCGTTGGACCAACATGTCTGTGTGGTACACATTTTGATCCAGGATCAAATTTCATAAGCATCTCCACCAACTGCCTTTCTCTATCAACATCGAGTACGTGATAATACAAGCCGTCGAAACCGGGAAAGGGTTGCCACGGTATAGCCGAAGAGAATGACTGTGTGGCGTCAGCGCTATTGGAAGACATAAGGAGAAGCTGCTTTCGAGTGGGTTTCCTGAATTACACGGGTTCTTTCGGCAAACCTAGTATTTTTTCGGCAAGTATATTTTTTTGAATTTCATCAGTTCCTCCGGCTATTGACTGAGCAGGGGTTGATAAAAGAACTTCCGCGATAAGGCCCTCTCTAGGAGAATCGGCACCGACTAGCATGCCATTAGCGCCAATAATTTTCGTGTGTGCGCGATGGCATGCCCTCGCAGTTACGCTCATATTTAGCTTCGCCACCGATCCTTCAGCACCGGGTGGCTTCCCAGAAGCTCGGCCGTCTCTAGCTCGATTAGTTGTCCATACGGCTACCTGTCGCAATGTCTCAACCGCGGAAGCTTCGCAGCGTAATAGTGGATTAGTATGTTGGTTGGTTCTTTGAATTTCTGGAACAATTAGATTAGCCCTACCTGCTCGTTGGGGATACCAACGATAAGTAGAAAAGTATTCGTCTGCCTCGGCTCGAGCCGTTTCAACAATTTGCCCAGAGTTATCTTGAAACCGAGGCCGTCTGGTCGCCACGCCGCTTCGTTCATGAGCAAGTGTCGACAAGGCAACTCTCCAGCCTTCACTAACATCGCCGATCAGGTTATCTTTGTGCACTCGAGCATCAGTCAAAAACACTTCGTTAAATGACGCATGGTGGTTCATTTGACGCAACGGACGAGTCTCTATGCCCTGTTGTTTCATCGGTATAACGAAATAGGAGATTCCGTGATGTTTGGTCGCGTCCTGATCTGTCCGCGCTAGAAGAATCCCATAATCTGCCTTGTGAGCACCGGAGTTCCATACCTTCTGACCATTTATAACCCACTCATCACCATCTCGCTCGGCTCGAGTTTTCAGACCGGCGAGATCAGAGCCTGCTTCAGGCTCGCTAAAAAGCTGACACCATTTATGTTCCCCAGTGAGAATAGGCAAAAGAAATCGTTGCTTCTGTTCATCGGTTGCCCAATCTAATAAAGTCGGAGCGACAAGATACATGCTGACGCCAGAGGCAACTCCGGCGGATCCAGCTTTGTAGAGTTCATCGTTGACCATTCGGTCTGCGCTGCCTTGCAATCCTTTGCCGTACCAATTTTTAGGCCATGAGGGGCATGCCCACCCAGCCATTGCTAGTTTTGTCCGCCAAGTAATGAGATCGCCATTTGGTTTCCAGTTCTCCGTGACCCAAGTTTTAAACTTTTGGCGGATTAGATCTGTATCCATGTTTGGAAGGTTCAGCTGGGGACCCTTGTTTTCGCTGATCCCTACCATTGATTCATGTGAAGGAATTGGTCAATGTTTTTTCGCCGGCCAGGTTTAAAATCATCTCCGATGGTGTATGCCACTGGGCTCAAAGCGACTTGTTGGGTGGATTCGTAAGGAATGCCTAGAACCTCAGCGACTTCGCGTTCTCTTTGCAAGTGGACGGTAGTCCAGCAGGTGCCTAATCCACGTAATCTGGCTGCGAGCATGAAACTCCAGGCTGCCTGTATAACCGACCCCCATTTAAGGGCCTGAGTTCCCGCGTTAGCTCCGTCAAGTCGCCCATCGATGCAGGGAACGAAAATCGCAGGTACCTGTGGAAAATTTTCAGCTAAATGTCGAGCTGACCCCATCATGTTTAGATAGTCGTGGCGAGACTCATCACTATTCTGTTGATCCGCAGAAGCTTCTATGTACTGATCAGAAGCTAGTTTGAGCCACACTTCACGATATATTTGACCGACTTCTCGACATTGATCTCTGTCATTCGAAACATAAAAATGCCAGTCTTGCCGTAGAGATCCCGTTGGTGCCTGTAGGGCTATTTCCACACACTCACGCAAAACTGGGGACCCAACGATTCGCTCAAGATTCAGACGTTTACGGACTGAGCGTGTGGTAGTTAAAAGTTCGTGGGCCGTTAAGTCCAGTTGCATGGTTAAGTCTTTCCCTAAATATTTACCGGTAGAAAATTAGAAAAGCCTCCTGTCAATACGAACACTAACTCAAAGACCACGCAAAGTTAACCGAAACTCCTTAGGTACTTGGTTATAAGCGCCAAGAACGAATCACATCTCGAACTATCTAAGATCAGCATCTAGTCTTTGAATTCGACCACGGCGGTACCAATAACGCCAGTTCGACCATCTTCAGCAGTAATGACCAGATCAACCTCAGCCGTTCTCGCTTCATCGTCTGTGTCTGTGACAGCACCACTCATCGTCACGTTACTGTCGACTAAAAGTGAACCTCTAAACACCGTATCTATTTTTCGCACTGTGCAGCCAGGAGCCCAACGATGAATCATCGCAAGAAGAAGACTTTGGCTCATTATGCCAGGAACAATGGCCGCAGGAAACCCTTCTTTGCGTGCAGCTTCGTGGTCTACGAATCGCTCAAACACATGCTTTGCGGCGGTGCAGAATGCAGTGACCTTTGACATTGAGACATCTGGACTCTCATCCGGAAGATCGTCTCCAAGTTCAACGTCATCGTACGATAAAACTTTCATATCACGCCTTTTTGATCATTTTCCAGTCAACAGTTGAGACTAACGCTCCGGTCTCATCTTTGAATTCCATTCGTTGCACAATAAATACCATGGTCCCGCTTCGACCGGTCTTATCAAAAATATCTGCGATTGTAGTAACAGCGGTAAGTTTAGATCCCGCTCGGATCGGCAAATGTGCGGTAACTGTCTTACCGCCATCGATGCCGAAACCGCCTCCGATCTGAGGGAAATTTTTTGGAAATAAACGTCCCGACATGCAGTGAGTCGTGAAGCTCGGGTGCGCTTGAAAATCAGAATGCGATGGATCTATGAATCTTTCGTCGGTTTCGCCGCAAGCTGAAGCCCACTGGATCATGGCATCTTTGTCAATAATGAATTCTGCCCAATCAAATTCAACGCCGATCCATTCAGCTCGGACTTCGGCAATATTTACGCTTCCAGACGACTCGGCCATATAATTCCCTTCGAATTCCTGCGGTGCGAACGTAGCACTTTAAATGTGCAAAGTTCTTAATTACAAAATATCTGTGCATAAGTAGATACAACAAATCTAGGCGCAGTGCGCCAGTTGCAGCGTTTTGCCCAGTCGGTAGTCTACGTCTCAATACTGGTGTTTTTGGGTTCTGGCTTTAGTGAAATCGGACTAAATGAACCGGATTGCAGTTCTTCAACTAAATCTTCGACCGTGGTAATGGTGTCACGTTCAAATTTAGTGGCGCAGTAACCGATTCGACTAACCACGTGGCTATCTGATCCGCCAAACCCCCTGTAACCATATATGGCTGCCTGCTCCACAGATAGTTGGTCTTCGCCGGGTATTGAGCCACCATTAAACACTTCTACAGTATGGACGTCAGCTATTGGCCCCGAGCGGGCATAATGAGAAAAGAGGCCAACGCGTTTTCGGCCTGGATGACAAGGAGCAGCGAAAGCACCATTTTCTTTGGAAGCATTCAGGACTGTTTGAATAGGAAGTCGTATGTTAGCAAAATCAAAACTATGCAATAGGTCTTCGTTAACACCAAATACTAAGACATGCCCATAATCTGTCTCAACTTCACTGGCTTTAAGAATTAAAAGGTTGTACTCATCTTCCAAAGCTCGATAATCTGACTCCGAGTCATATTGTCTATGTTCAGTGAGCACGAAGCCGTCCAGAGGAATTTCTTTTTTTCGGATCCACTTACAGTAATTCTCTACCTTTGCGCGACCATCATCAGATTTAATCGAGTGCGTATGCAAATCAAGGATCATAATGTTAGAGAGTTCCTAAGATAAAGTGAATACTGGGACGGCGAAGGACTCTGCATCAGGTCGCTCCTGGGCAACGAACTTGACCATGACTTCCGCTCCGATCGAGACCTCGTATGGGTCGCAATCCACAATATTTGCAAGTATCCGTGAACCTTCTTCTAAATCTACATAGGCAAGAACATACGGACACGCCTTGGCGAAGCCCTTAGCCTGATTCTGTTCAGTTACCGTAAAGGTGTAGATCTTTCCTTTTCCAGAGGCAATAAAGTACTCGAGGTTGGATGCATCTAAACAGTTGACACATATGGCCCTTGGTCGGTGTTGAACAATTTGACAGCAGCGCTGGAGAACAAGTTCACTACGACTTGTACCTTCCCAATAACCAAGCGACTCGAAGGAAGCGTGAGGTAGCGGGTGTTCTATATTGCTCATTGCGTCACTCCTAATATTAAAGTGGCTCCACTGTGTTTATCGCCTATGGTGCCGCCAGTTCCATGAGCTAGGGCGGTCTCTGGATTACTGAGCTGTCGGTCCCCGCACTCTCCTCGAAGTTGTTTAACAGCCTCTATAACCAAAAATATTCCGCGCATGCCTGGATGGTTAGAGGATAGGCCGCCTCCATCTGGATTAACAGGCAACGTACCGTTAAGGCCTATATTTCCATCGGTTACAAAGTTGCCACCTTCACCTGCTTTGCAGAAACCAAGGTTCTCCAATGTTGCTAAAACCGTGATAGTGAAGGAATCATAAATCATCGCCAGATCAATATCGGCACGGCTCAAGCCCGCCATCGTAAACGCTTGATTACCCGACTGCTTTGCAGCAATGGTTAGAAGATCAGTGTCTCCGACTCCCTGGTGTTGTACCGCCTCACCACAACCTAGAATCTGAATCGGCTTACTCCGAAGATCGCGAGCCCGCTCGAGACTAGTAACTATCACAGCGCCTCCGCCATCGCTAATGATGCAACAATCCAGTAGATGTAAAGGGCTTGAAATTAAACGACTAGATAATACATCATCGACAGTAATAGGACTACGCATTTTCGCAAGAGGGTTGAGAGACGCATGGTGGCGCATCGTCACTGCAATTTCGGCAAGTTGCTCACTCGTCGTGCCGTATTTGTCCATGTGGAGGTTGGCGTACATTGCGTAGCTACCGACTGTGGTCATCCCATAAGGTACTGTAAAGGCGGTCTCAGGGTTACGGCTACCGCTAGAGCCACCCGTTCCAATTGCCATAGCATTTGATGCGGCAGTCGACCCATAAAGCACTAATGCAACGTCACACAGTCCAGCGTTTATAGCGGCAGCAGCGTGGCTCACATGAGAAACAAAAGAAGAACCCCCAATATTGGAGCCATCAATATGAGTTGGGCGAATATTCAAGTACTCAGCGAGGTCTACTATTCCCATCATTCCCATAGTCATAGAAGCACCAAATAAACCGTCAACATCAGCAAGTGTCAATCCGGAGTCATCGAGCGCCCCTTTTGCGCATTCAGCCATAATTTGAAACTCAGTTTTGTCGGGAGAAAACCTACTTTCGTGTTCGTACACGCCAGCTATCGCAATGTTGTTAGGGAATTGATTACCGGTCATTTTGAGGTACCTACATTCGAGCAGAAATTCTTTATGGCTGTCGCTACCTGATCTGGAGCCTCGTAAAGAAGTCGGCGACCTGCGTCGCCTATGGATGATATTTCGCAATTAGATAAAGATAGAGCAAGGGCATTAGTCTTAGCAGCTTGTATTTCTTCCGTATGGTCGCCGACCAAAAGGAGGGTAGGACATGAGACACGAGGAAGCGTGCTTTCACCCTTCCAATTCGAAAGAGCTCGAAGGTCTTCTACAGTAGTTCGAGGGTCTGTCTTAACCCACTCGGTGAAAGCCTTAGTCTTAGCTTCGACCGACACATTCGGGCTGTAGCCAGATTGGTCAAATTGACGTCGTGCCTTTCCACTGGTTATAGCTTCGAGTTCGGTGATAGTTGCGCTTAGATCATAGTCATTGTCTAAATCACCGAACGCGACTATCGAATGGACATCAATATTTCCTCGAGCTGCAATTTCGAAGGCAAGCGCCGCTCCTAGACCATCTCCCACCAGGACGACACGGTTAGCTGCCAATTTCGCGCACAACTGTTCAGCATGCTCAGCCATCAAGTCAATGGATCCGAGGCTATCTAACCCGGCTGATCTAGCATGGCCTGGTTGGTCGTACGCGACTGGCGTATGCGAATCCGACAGTTCGTCTAAAACCTCGGAGAACGCGTGACCGTTGCCGCCCGCATCATGGAGACATAAGATCACTTCCCCAAATGAGCGCTCCGGGGGCTTGCCTGGAAGCGTAGAAATTCCACGATGGTGCACCATCGTAGCCTTGTCCGTTATTTGCAAATATTTTCTGGGCACGTCAGGACGGTAACCGACATCCAATCATTGTGCTTGCATTTTCGCTCGGAAGTAATAGTTAATTTTCACCAATTGAATACAACTATGAAGCTTCAGCGGCCGCTTTGATACCCTGAAGAGTCGCGCGCATCGTCTCACCGACTGCAGCTTTCCGATTGGCTAGTTGACGGTCGTTCAGAGAACGTAAACTCACGGGCAACAAGATAATTTCCCAAGTTTCAGTGAGTTCCACCGAGCCTTGTTCTAATTCTACGATTTGATAGCCCCACCTGACGAATGGGCCTTCGTCATGATCTGGATCCACGATAAATTCGAAGTTTTCATTAACATCAGCCTTTGAGACTCGAATATCTACTGTCCATTCGAAATCTCCTAGCTTGTTATTCCCTGAGAACTTGGCATTGAGTACTCCCGGTTCGCCTTCAATCCACTCGCCGCCAATATTTTCAGTACTCCATTCTCCCATCCTCGATAGATCGCTAACAAGCGAATAAACAACTTCTGGGGTCGATTTGATATTAATTGAATGGCTTTGGCGCATGTCCGGAGCAGTCATGCCGTAATATTACACAGAAATTATAGGCATTAACTATGATCTCGGGAGCCAATAGCCCATTTGTATCCCGAATATTTGGGTTGATCAATAGAGACCTGATTTACGACGCTTTGTCTCAGATACCGGCACAATGCAACATCGTTCAAGTCGATACCCGCCATTCTTATTTTTTGTACTAACTGCCATCGCAAATCACCAAGTTCGTCAGTTTCAGCAGCGTCAAGCAGCTCTACAAGCAAATCACGCTCGTGAAGCCTAATTTTAGATCCCTGACGAAGGTCTCGCAGAACTATTTCCAGTGAATTTCCGGCCACTCGCGCCAGGAACGAAGTCCTGCCGCTTGTCTCGTTCATTACATCACCATGCAGAAAATCTCTAACGCTTCCAAGAAGTTCTTCGATTGTAGGCATTTCATATTGAACTTCATGGTTCGTAGTAGGTACATCATCGATGGGACCTTCCAAGAGCAAATTGACGCAGTCAACTTGACACTCGGAAGACCTACGAGCAATCGCTGGTCTTTCGACCGTAGCGTCTGGGCCTGTTCGGTAATGATCGGCCATGCCTAGGCAGCCAACTGCCCACCAAAATGAACCGAAGACCTCCCAATATTTAACGTGATTGGGGTCTACTTTGTGGCCACTTTGCGATTCGTAGCCATCAAATAGGTCTTGATACTCTCCAAACCCACCTACCGGTAAGTGTCGATTACCAAACCGCCATGAATTAGTGCAGATCCAACCAAGATCCCGCATCGGATCACCTATGTGAGCGGTTTCCCAGTCCAATACAGCAGTTAGCCCCTTGGTCTCGTCAACCATTATATTTCCATTACGGAAGTCATTATGAACTAGACATAACCGATTGACAGTAGGTGCATTTACCAACAACCATTGAGCGGTGTAGTCAATCATTGGTTGAGGCGTATTCCAAGCTCGATACCTATCCCAGGTCTCGTTAACGTACTGAACTGGTGAGAGTGTCTTAAGAACTGAGTTCAGGCCAGTAGCTTCGGTATCTATTGCGTGTATCTTGGCGAGCTCCCGTCCGCACTGAAATGCTAGGTTACCTCTTATTACACCGAGCTCTGGAGCCCTTGCGATTCGCGCTCCAAGAGTTTCACCGTCGAGCCATTCCATGATGAATCCAACACCAATACCATCATCTGCTGTTAGGACGTAGAACACCTCAGGCTCAGATACGCCTTGAGCTCTGGCTACCTTCATTAGAATGGCCTCAGTATCAAGCCCTACAGCAGACGGTGTATCTCTATTTACGCCTCCGGAGCCTCTTCGTAGACAGAGGTATCGCTCGCCGACCTCAGAATCGATAGTTATTCGATACGTCTCCATGCTGGCGCCACCAGATAAGCGCTCTAGCTTAAGAAGATTTGTACAATCTGGTATTTTAGATATGAGAACTGATCGCAGTGGCTCGAAAAACTCTACGTCACTCATGCAACTAATTTCTTTCTTTTTGCTGTGAACCGAAAATAGTTGGCGCACCATGGCGAGACCAGTCAGGCGCTCCGTGCATAGATCGTCCCTCGATTTCAAGTCTCTGGCGCGAGATTCCACCAATTATGGTTCCACTTTTTGCACCGGTGACTCCATTTGCTCCAATTCCTGAGATCGGATACGAGTCTCCTGCCGAATATGTTTGCAGTAATAACGGGCGCGTCCGCTTGCCGACGTTCGGCATTGAGCCGTGCATTAGACAACAGTTGTGCACTGTTGCTGACCCGGCTCGACCTTGCAGCCATTTGACTTCATCCATATCTAGTGTCTCGAGCACGTGGTCATTAACCGCGCCGGCCCAGCTGCCATCCGGTGCATACAGATCGTGTAGGGGACCATTATGGCTTCCGGGAAACACTCCCATAGGTCCCATATCTTGGCTCACATCATCCAAGTAGATACCAATAGTTAACGGCGTAAAATCGGTATGGGGCCAGAATTGAATATCTTGATGCCACTTGACCTCTTCGCCTCCGTCAGCCCATTTAAAGTTTAGCTTCGAATGGTGAAAGCGAACTGGGCTTCCTAATAGCTCAATAGCGAGTTGAGCTGCAGGGCCTGCTAAGGCAAATTCTTCGAACACTGCATGATTATCAACTGGGCTGTTCAGCCGCCGGATTCGCGGTTCATCCGCCGTGTGTTTGGGCTCAATATCGAAAACTTTACCCGACCGTGTGACAGTTCGACTGAGTTCCACGAATTCTTGTGCGGTAGCTTTCAGCAGACTAAGCCACTTTTGGGATAAGAAAGAGTCAATAGAGAGGTAGCCAAATTCATGATAGTTAGCTTTATCTTGGTCTGATAGAACTCTCGTTGAGCTAGCGATCTGCATATCGCAAGGTTAGCGCCTAGCTTGCTCTAGTGTCAGGCTGTTCCCGAAGGGTGAAACCATGAATACTAATTTAATTATTACCAATGGCCGACTAGTCGACGGTACTACAGATAAGCAGCTCGATATCGGTATTGCTGATGGTCGAGTTATAGAGCTAGCAGAACCCGGAGAATTAACTATTAAGGGCGAGCAAATAGATGCCGATGGTGCATACGTGATGCCAGGGCTAGTGGATATTCAAGTGCACTTTCGGACTCCCGGAGGAGAGGAAAGCGAAGATATACAAAGCGGTGCGCAAGGGGCAGCACTTGGAGGCGTCACAGCCTGCGTCATGATGCCTAATACTGTGCCAACGATTGACAATGTTGCGATAGTCGAGGCTGTAAAAGCATTGTCGCTGAGCGCTCCTTGTGACCTCCGTAGTTCGGCAGCAATCACCATTAATCGTGAAGGGGAGAGATTAGTAAACTTTAAGGAGCTTTATGAGGCTGGCGTGCGTGTCTTCACCGATGACGGTTGGGTTGTGGACAGCGAGGAGTTAATGCGTCAGGCGTTCATCGGCATTCGCGATTTTCCAGACGCAGTACTTAGTCAACACGCCGAAGAGTCGGAGATGGTTGAAGGCGGCGTTATTAATGAAGGAGTTGTTTCACGCCGGTTAGGTCTGAAAGGTCGGCCAAGAGAAGCCGAAGCGGTAATAGTAAAGCGAGACATCGATTTAGCCCGACAGACGGATGGGAGGTACCACGTTTTACATATGTCAACGCTGATGGCACTAGAACATGTGATTGCGGCAAAATTCGAAGGACTTCGGGTCACCGCCGAAGTGACGCCGCAGCATTTGGTGTTAACCGAAGATGACGTTGAGCGTCTTGGGACTTCAGGAAAGATGAATCCTCCGTTGCGATTGTTGGAGGACGTTGAAGCCCTAAGAGTTGGTTTAATTCGTGGTCACGTTGATGCTGTAGCAACAGATCACGCTCCGCATCACCCAGAACTGAAAGGGACGTCGATGGCTACCGCTGCTCCCGGCATGCTAGGAGTTGAAACTATGGCGTCGGTTATTTGGTCTGAATTCGTTGAGACCGGTTTGATGTCACCAACTGACTTTGTTAGAAGACTTTCAGTAAATCCAGCCAAGATTGCAGGAATCACCGACCACGGTAAGCAGGTTCAAATAGGGGCCGTCGCGAATTTAGCTGTTTTTGACCCAAGTCAAAGTTGGACCGTTAGAGGTGAGGACTTAGTCAGTAAAAGCCGTAATACACCTTGGGAAGGCAGATCTTTTGCAGGAAGGATTCGACACACTGTCCTGGCTGGAAGTCCCGTTGTTATAAATTCGTGTCTAGTTTCGTAAGCTTTTCAGCTAATTCGGTGTACGCAATTTCACCTACGAGTGCTTTGAGTTCTGATGCTAGCGATACGAAGACAGGCTGCTGACTGGTAAATGATTCCGGAGCTTCAGATTTTTCGCTGCAACACCAGCCAATGTCATGACCACCATCACCCCAGTCAGATCTATTCCAAGAGCGTAGACTTGGCTGCGTGTTTGATCGATCGACTTTAAGTGGAAGCTGCCAGCACACTGAGGGCTTGTAGTCCATCGGTTGTTCGTCTTCGGAAATAGCTGCTATGTGCAAGGCGCAACCGGCTCCGCCAGCAAAGTCCGGACGGTTCAGAAATATGCACGCGTTATTCTCTATGCGAGTAGCAGTGTTGTCGGTATTTAAGACGCCGTCTTTAGCAGCAAGGTAGTTTTCAAAGTATTTGTCCGGTAGGGACTTTCCTATAGCTGTTATTAACATGGCTTCGTCTGCATCAAGCATTTGTGCCCCTACTGAGCAACACCCGAGACCAGCTTCTGGGTCAGGTTCCGAATCAATGCCTTTACAACCATTGCCCCATATGCATTGCCAAGATGACTTCAAGAACTCGGTATCTATTAGCCATACTTCTTCATCAACGTTCAAAGTGATGGACTTGGGATGTTTCATTCGTCCTCCGTGCGAAAGAACAGATAATATTAGACGGTTTCAACGTACATAGGGGACTAGCGTGACCTTTAAATTAGCGAATGTAAATGATAGAGCGAACTTAGTTGTCGAGGATCTGGTCTTTGACCTAGAAAAAGTCTCAAACGGTAACTTTTCCAGTGATGTGATGGACGCTGTTGCCCGACACCAGGAGTTGCACGTAATTACTGAAAGCCTCTCTGCTGAATCGGCCGACTGGGCATTACCTGAAGTTGAGTTATCAGCCCCCGTTCCGCACCCTAGGAACTCGTTCGGAGTGGGCCTTAATTATCGGGATCATGCAGCAGAGTCCTCTATGGAACTACCGCCGGTTCCGGTCATTTTTGCAAAATACCCATCATGTATTAATGGACCATTCAACGCAATCGATCTTCGTACTGACACCGCCGACTATGAGGCCGAGCTGGTGGTAGTGATTGGTTCCACGACCCGAGATGTGAATCCGAGCCGGGCATGGGAGCATGTAGCCGGTATTACCTGTGGCCAAGATATTTCCGACCGTGGCTTACAAATGGCTGCGAAACCACCGCACTTTGGTCTTGGTAAATCACGTGATACCTACGGTCCGTTGGGGCCATTGTTAGTATCAACCGACCTCGTCGCTAATCCGGATGATTTGAAGATCACGTGTTCAGTTAACGGTGAGATAAGGCAAGCTGACCGAACTAGCAACATGGTGTTTGATGTGTCATACCTAATCAGTTATATCTCAAATGTATTAACGCTTGAAGCTGGCGACATAATTTTTACTGGCACGCCTGCGGGCGTCGGCGCAGCTAATGGCCGCTTTCTGAAACCGGGCGATGAGATAGTGACCGAGATTGAGAGTATTGGGTTCATGCGAAATAATTGTGTTTAATACCTTTGGATCGCGTTCCACGGTGATTTACGAGGTCTAAGTCCGTAGCTACTCGGTTTGGAAAGTGAATGGTTACCCATGTCAAATAGCAATAAGAATTTTGGCGTTATTTCAGTGGTTCTTGTAGCCGGCTGTATTGTTACCGGGATCTCACTGGGCGTTCGTGCGACAATGGGAATTTATCTTGACCCGATCACAAGTGAGCTCGGAGTTGGCTCAGGGTCGTTTGGGCTTGCGATAGCTATTCAGAATATTGTGTGGGGCTTCGGTCAACCAATCGCCGGAGGGCTTGCGGATCGTTTCGGAACAGCTAGGGTCCTGGTCGCGGGTGCAGCCTTGTATGCCTTCGGCTTGCTGGTTGCTAGGGAAGCTCAATCAGTTACAGCCTTGAATCTTGGACTAGGGCTTTTAATGGGACTCGGGTTAGCAGGGTTAAGTTTTAGCGTCATCCTGGCTGCTATTGGACGCAGTGTCTCCGATAGCAAGCGGGCTATTGCAATGGCAACGGTCACTGCTTGTGGATCCCTTGGGCAATTTGTAATGGTTCCTCTGAGCCAATTACTGATCAATAGTTTTGGATGGAGGCAGAGCCTTATCACCGGCATAGTTCTTGTATGTGTTGCAGCCTGCGCCGCTAGGCCATTGCGAAGCTCAAATTCGACAACTGGCGGCGGTCCTGATGAGCCCTTGAGAATTGTTTTAAAAAATGCCTTCGGTCACAAGAGCTACGTCTTGTTGCTTGGAGGATTCTTCGTATGCGGATTTCACGTTACGTTTATAGGAGTTCATTTACCTAAGTATTTAGAAGATGTTGGTCAATCCACGCAGATTGCAGCGCTTGCCTTAGGATTAATTGGCTTGTTTAACATAGGAGGAACTATTGCCATTGGAGCAATAAGTGGCACCTATGGGAACACAAAACTCTTAAGTAGCTTGTACCTGGTGCGTGGCTTAGTGTTTGCGCTTATAGCCATTTCACCAATGAGCCCAGTTCTGGCACTAGTCTCGGCTGCGGTAATAGGAATCGTCTGGCTGTCTACAGTTCCGTTAACATCTGCGATAGTTCTTAAACAATTTGGTCCCACGAACGCAGGAACGCTATTTGGCTTTGTGTTCTTATCTCACCAAATAGGCGCATTTATTGGAACATACGGCGCCGGGCTTGTGAGAGATGCTGTTGGCTCATATGAACTATTTTGGTGGATTTCCTCATTTTTAGGGTTCACTGCGGCAATAATCCATATGTACATAGACGAGTCGCCAGTGGAACAAGTAGTCATTGCGAGTGATACCACCGAGGTGATTCGCAGCTGACATTTCTTGGTTACTAGTCGGCTCGGGCCAATGGTATAGGATTCTTAACTTATCCAGATGTCCAGAATCCGGGGGTTATGTTTCGCTAGAAGCCATCTCGCAAACAATCAGAAACGGACTTGAGATATCCATTTGTTTACCAAGCTCCTCGCTCACGCAAACCTTCGAGTTCTTCCCACCCGAAACCGGCTTCCACGAGCACGATCTCTGTGTCTTGACCGAGCTCTGCAACTTCGGTTCCGTAACGAGTTGGCGTATCAGACAGCTGGATAGGGCAGCCCACAACATTCACATTGCCCCAGTCAGGGTGTTCAACTTCCGCTATATACCCATTTGAATAAGACTGCGGATCTGCGGTCACCTGATCATGTGACCGTACAGGAGCAAAACGCTGACCTTCGTTTGCCAATCTTCCTGACCAGTCTTCGGTCGTCCTCTTCGAGAAAATTTCACCGAAATCAGCTCGCATCATCGCAGAGATTTCCTTCGTCACCCAATAAGTTGCATAGTCCGGATGGTTGACCCAGTCCGGACGCTCAATAGCTCTGCACATGCCCTCCCAAAGGTGCTCGGGGCAGCCTGCAATAGCAATTGCACCATCGCTCGTAGGCCAAACACCATACAACGCGTGTACTAATGGGTGTCCACCATTCGATCGTCCGGCGAGTTCGCCTGTCAGAAAATAGTGCGTGTATTCAGGTGCTTGCATCCATATTTGTCCACCCAAAAGACTTACATCCACGCGTTGGCCTCTGCCAGTTCGCTCTCGAGCGAACAGCGCGGCGAGAATTCCAGTTTGTAAGTTTTGCGAGCCGCAGTGATCTGCTAAAAGCGACGCAACCGTGTTGACAGGTTCTCCGTCATTTCCAATACCCGAAATAACTCCGCCATAAGCTTCCCCAGCAATATCAGCACCTTCGCGTAAAGCATCTGGCCCAGTTGGCCCCAAGAAACTTCCAGCAGCCCATATTATTCGCGGGTTTACTTTCGCTAAATCCTCGTAACCCAAGCCCCAACCTTCGAGAGTTCCAGGTTGAAAGTTAGAAACCACTACGTCTGAGTTTTCAACTAGTCGCAGAAAAGCTTCCTTACCCCCATCGGTTCGCAGATCTAGAGCGACGGACCGTTTACCTCGGTTGCAGGCCACAAAGAATACAGAAACGCCGAGTTCATCGATAACACCGACGTGTCTACCCATGTCGCCGACTTCAGGTAATTCAATCTTTAAGACTTCTGCCCCGAGGCCATGTAGCATCGCCGCAGCCTGCGGTCCCTGTACCAATGTCGAAAGGTCGAGGACCCGGATACCATCAAGTGCACCAGACATTAAACACTCCCAATCATGTTGAATTGATAAACATCACAACTATCTCTTCCGGTACTGTATCTAACGATTAAACCTTTATTAAGGGATCAATGGAAATACCAAAACCGTTAGCAGCAATTATCGTCAATCCGGCTTCGGGTCGAGGTCACGCAGAGGCAGTAGGTGTTGCGATTGAGGACTATGCCCTCTCACTGGGCTATAGCACTGTCCTGCGCATACCTACTTCAAAAGAAGAGGCGCTACTAGAGACGAGACGATTAGCGAGGGAAAGCGACCGAATCGTGGTTGTTGGGGGCGATGGGATGGCACATCTCGGTTTTAATGCGTGTGCACAACAAGAAGCAGTACTAGGTGTCGTGCCCACAGGAACCGGTAACGATTTCGCTAGAGCACTAGGGATTCCAACTGACCCCGTCGCAGCAACTAAGCTGGCTTTTGGTTCCGTGCGAAACATTGGGGCCATTAAAGCTAGCGACGCGTTCAGTAATTCAGTGTGGGTCGCAACCGTTGCAACAGGCGGGTTTTCAGTCGCAGTGAATAACCGAGCATCAAAGATGTCTCGTCCCAAAGGCCCCAGTAAGTACACTTTGGCATCAATTCAAGAAAGCGTGAAGCTTGGAACTTGGAACGTCGACTACAGCATTGATGGTGAGCGACAGAAAAAAGACGTGCTTATGATCGCTGTAGCAAACACCTCGATTTTTGGTGGTGGAATGAAAATTGCGCCTGACGCGGACCCTTTTAGCGACAAATTGTCACTAGTAGTTATTGGAAAAACTAACCGCCGGACATTTTTAAGGTTGTTACCAAAAGTGTTTACCGGCAATCACGTCGATCATCCGGCCGTGACTACCATTCGTGCCACATCATTAGAACTTGAACTCTACAGATCGGAAGCCTTGCAAGAAGTTCAGGCCGATGGCGAAAAACTCGACACTATTATGACGAAGTTTGAACTGGTTCCTAATGTTGTAAAATTAGCTTGTAATAATTAACTCCCTTAGCTTTGCGCGTGAAAGAATAGTTGTTGATGGCATCGATAAGTGAGTTAAATTCTTCAGAAGTCACTGATTCTGACGATGTTCGGACCTTTAGTTTTTCGATGATTATTTCAGCAGTGCGGTGTTCGTTAACATACGTTATTTTTCCGTTCGTAGCTCCAACTGTTGGATTCAGCAGCGGTGTTGGACCATGGGTCGGCGTACCTTTGTCAGTTATCGGAATCGCAGCGAATGCCCTTAGTATTTCTAGGTTTTGGAAAAATAATCATCGATGGAAGTGGCAAATATCAACCTTGAATGTGGGAGTAATAATCCTGCTAAGTGTTCTGTTGGTTAATGACATCACTTAAAAAACACATGATTTCAATTGGATTATTTAGTTGATGGTGTCTTCGATTTCTATATTAGCTATCGACGCGCTCAACCACGAGCAAGTCGCTTCTATTTGATTGAAAGTAAAGATGTGCAGGCCAGCGATATTGAGAGCCTGGAACTTGGAAGCTAGAGGATATAAAAGCTCATTAGGATCGTATCCACCGGGAGCGATTATTCGTCCTAGGGATGCGGTGTTTTTTTTGAGGAAACGAACGGAATTGCCGATTCCGAGCCGGGTGCCCATTGTGAATAGCTTGCTTCGTTCCACTGGGCCAGGGATGCCGAGATGGACTGGTAGGCGAAACTCGAAAGATCGCTCAGTTTTCAGCCATGACTCCACTTTTTTAGGGTTAAAGCACATTTGTGTAGATGCGTGACCAGCAATGGAAGAACGCCGTAAAAGATCTTCTTTTTCTCTTAAGGCGAGGGTCAATGCTATGTCGTCGATATCACCGTGCCCATCTGGATAGCAGCCAAACCCTACATGAGAAATTTGATGTTCATTATCTACTAAGCAGCTAAGTAGCTGAATGCTGTCTGTGAAGTCACCAGAGGAATCGGGGGAGTCCCCACTTATAAGAAATATTTCCTGGCGTTTTAAGTAGTTAAGACGTGAAATTATTTCTTTGAAGTGGGCTTCAGATTTAACGAGTCGCGCAGCGATGTGTGGAACAGGGTCATGCCCCTCGTTTAATAACAATTCAGTTAAGTCAAGAGTAGCGTCTATGCCCTTTGCTGGGGATGCTGTCACTGAGATGGGCGAGCACGGCGGTAAAAACTTAACTTGTGGGTACAGGTTATTGAGGGGAATGACTTCTAGCCGGGCATTATTCAACACAGATAACAACAGGGCTTTCTCAATCGCACTTCTTGGTCGCTGTGGTTTCCTTTGAGAGATTCTCATCAACTGAGTCCAATGGTTTTACCGTCAGAGTCAATATCTATGTGTCTAGCAGCCGGGTTCTTTCCCAAGCCGGGCATCGTCCGTACATCTCCACAGATTGGATAAATAAAACCGGCGCCAGCAGCAGCTCGAACTTCACGAACAGGAAGCACCCAATCAGATGGGGCTCCCTTTAATAATGGATTTGAAGATATCGACAAGTGAGTCTTAGCAATGCAAACTGGCAACGTGCCTAAACCCATGCTTTGGTAACGCTCAACTTCATTGATAGCGCGCTGCGAAAGTTCAACTGAAGATGCCCCATAGACCTCCGTGGCCACGGCATGTATTTTTTCTTTAATTGACAGAGTCTCTGGGTACAACAATCTAAAGGTGCTCGGCTCATTTGCTGCGTCAGAAACTGCTTCAGCTAGCTCAGTTGCTCCAGCTCCACCATGCGCAAAATGGCTGCATTGAGAAGACCGAACGCCGTAGTCTTTCGCTATTTCAGCGATCGCTTCAAGATCTGCTTTATGGTCCTCGGGAAACGCATTAATCGCCACGACTGGTGTCACGCCATGTGTAAGAATATTTTCTATCTGCTTTCTGAGGTTTGAGCCACCCTCATATACTTCGCCGGGGTTTTCTTCGAGGAGCAACGAAGGCAATGGCTTGCCGGCGACAACTCGATGTTTTCCAGAGTGAACCTTAAGACCTCGCACGGTCGCAACCAATACGGCGGCGTCAGGCTGTAAATCAGAGTAACGACATTTAATGTTAAAGAATCTTTCAGCACCCATGTCCGCACCAAACCCGGCCTCAGTGATTAAGTAGTCGCCACTGTGGATGCCAATCTGGTCAGCCACAATGGAGGAGTTGCCGGTTGCTATATTGCCGAATGGGCCGGTGTGGACAAGTGCAGGTGTACCTTCTAGGGTCTGCATCAAATTTGGTTTGATAGCCTCCTTCAGCAAAACTGTCATAGAGCCGGCCGCTCCTATATCTTCAGCTGTTACCGGCTCGCCTGATTTTGTGTAACCAACAATTATCCGACCTAATCGAATCCGAAGATCTTGCAAGCCTGTGGTCAAGGCTAAAGCAGCCATAACCTCAGACGCTGCCGTTATGTCGAATCCAGTTTCACGGGGAACTCCGTCTAGCTTTCCACCTAACCCAATAGTGACATTGCGCAGCGCTCGTTCATTAACGTCGATAACACGACGCCATGAAATATTGTGAATGTCAAGATTGAGGTCATTTCCGTGAAACACGTGTGCATCGACAAGGGCCGCGCACATGTTGTGGGCAGCGGTTACCGCATGCATATCTCCCGTTAGATGCAAATTAAATAATTCCATCGGTACGACTTGGCTGTAACCACCGCCGGCAGCACCACCCTTAATCCCAAATGTAGGACCCATCGAAGGTTGCCGGATTGCGATTGTTGCGCGTTTCCCCAGATGAGAAAAAGCTTGGCCCAAACCTACTGTTGTCGTAGTTTTACCTTCGCCTAGCGGAGTTGGCGTGATTGCCGAAACAACGACATACTTACCGAGCGGCAAGTCGCACATCAGATCACGTGCACTCAAGTCAATTTTTGCTGCAGCACGGCCGTACATTTCGATGCACTCGCTGGGTATACCTGCATCATCAGCTACAGAATGTAGTGGCTTTAATATAGCTCCGTTTGCTATCTCAAGATCGCTAGGAATACCCATGACTACCACCACCTTATTTTGGTCAAAGAGTACTTGAGATCTCCTATGGTTGCTGACCACTCATTTACAACAGTTTAACCTCGACACAACCCTCAGGAAGAATTAGCACGAAGTCGTATTTTGCCCTCAAAACGTTGGAAGCAAATAAATAACCCCTGCTAACGTAAAGCTAACTAAGGTCAATGTGGGCATTTTGCTCTTGTTGATGAGCTACACCATGGTTCGTTCATATTTGTATGTAGGCACTGATCCTGAGGAGAAGACGTGACTGACTTCCCGGCCACTGCTAGGTGCGTAGTAATCGGAGCTGGCATTGTTGGCAATTGTCTAGTTGGCCATTTAAGTGATATGGGCTGGGACGATATTGTACTAATCGACAAGGGGCCACTCCCAAACCCAGGCGGATCTACTGGTCACGCTTCAAATTTCATTTTTCCTGTAGACCACTCAAAAGAAATCGTCGATCTTACATTGGAAAGCCAGCGTCAATATGGCGAGCTAGGAATGCAAAACACGTGCGGTGGGGTTGAAGTCGCACGCTCAGAAGAACGCATGGAGGAATTTAGGCGGCGCATGACATCCTCAAAGTGTTGGGGGATTGAATCCTCGTTAATGACGCCGGCCGAAGTTAAGCAACTTGTCCCATTCATAAATGAAGACGTTATTCTTGGCGGCTTCTACACACCTTCCGTTTCAGCAGTCGATTCTTTAGAAACTGGAACTCAAATGCGGAGGCGAGCACAAGACGCTGGCCATCTGAAGGTTTTGGCAAATACTGAAGTACTCGACATTGAGACAATCGAGACGTCACATGGCAAAGCTATAAGCGCAATAGTTACAGAAGATGGAACTATTAGCTGCGAAACAGTTGTAATCGCTTCGGGTGTTTGGAGCCCCAAGCTAGCAGCCATGGCGGGTGCAACAATTCCATTGACACCAGCTGTCCATCAGATGGCCGACGTTGGACCATTCGACGTGCTGGTAGAAACGAATCAGGAACTGGCATATCCGATCGTCAGAGATATGGATACCTTCTGCTACGAGCGACAGTCGTCTGGGTCTATGGAGGTCGGTTCATATGGACATCGTCCAATTTTGCATCGCGTAGATGATATTCCCTCTAACGATGAGGCGGCGCTTAGTCCTACCGAAATGCCTTTTACGCCTGACGATTTCGACCAACAGATGGAAGAAGCGATTGAGCTGATGGATTTTCTGGGGGATGGTGAAATCAAATATGCCATAAATGGCCTGCTGTCACTGACACCAGACGCTAACCCAGTTCTAGGCCCGACTGTGGAAGTAGATAATTTATGGGCAGCCGCAGCTGTATGGGTGAAAGAAGGCCCAGGAGTGGGGAAGCTGCTTGCTGAGTGGATGACTTATGGCTATCCGGAGTTAACTGATCCACATGGAACCGATGTATCTAGATTCTATCCACAGCAGCGAAATGTGAACCATATAGAGGCTCGAGCAGATGAGCACTTCAACAAAACTTATGGAATCGTCCACCCCCGCGAACAATGGAACTCCCGCAGAAACATAACGGTCGGACCTGTAAAGTCTCGCACAGACAATTTAGGAGCGTTTTATTTTGAGGCTGGTGGCTGGGAACGCCCGCACTGGTACGAATCAAACCATGATTTAGTTGCCAAGTACGACATACCTCAACGAACACATGAATGGGATGCCAGATGGTGGAGCCCAGTGTCGGACGCCGAGCACTTACATATGCGTGAAAACGCGGGACTGGTTGACCTATCCGCGTTTCAGATCTTTGAGGCTAGTGGGCCAGGAGCTCTGGAGTATGTAGAAAGCATGGTGGTAAATAAATGCGATGTCTCGGTAGGTAAGTCAATCTACACGCCGGTACTCAACGAATCTGGTGGCTTTAGGTCAGACCTGACGATCGTGAGGCTTCAAGAGAACATATTTCGCATTATTACTGGGGCATTCGATGGGGCACGCGATGAGCATTGGTTTCGCTCGCATCTACCCGCAAACGGTTCAGTTGTCCTAGAAAATAAGACGAACGCAATATGCACTTTCGGTGTT
>CAJQGN010000044.1 GCA_905477545.1 uncultured Acidimicrobiales bacterium
CACGGGAACATTACCGCCGTGGTGACCAAACTTCATTTTGAATGAGCGGCCTCCAAGTGCCAAAGACAACACTTGGTGGCCAAGGCAAATACCGAACACGGGAATTATTCCGAGGAACTCTTTTATCGCAGAAACAACACCGCCCGCCATTTCTGGGTCGCCTGGCCCATTAGACAAAAAAACGCCGTGCGGATTTCGTCTGATGACTTCTTCAGGTTTTGTATCTGATGGAACGACCTCAATCGTCGCAATTCTTCCGAGCTGTTCAAGAATCGACTGCTTAACTCCAAGGTCATATACCACCACTCGCCATGGTCCATTCCCCACTGTGTATGGGGTTTTTGTACTCACATCGCTGACTAAATCGATACCACTCGTTCCGGGTTCAGCGGCAGCGACCTCACCCAATATTTTTTCGTTAAGTGCTCCAAAGGCTCCAGACATTGATCCGTGATTTCTGATGTGACGTGTTAGCCGGCGAGTATCGATACCAGCGATACCGGGAACTCCTTCAAATTTTAGGTACGAATCCAGACCTTCTTCGCTTCTCCAGTTCGAGTGTCGCCGAGCTAAGTCGCGAATGATAATCCCTCGGCAATACGGACGCTTGCTTTCGACATCGTTGCTGTTAACTCCGTAGTTACCAATGTGAGGGTAGGTAAAGTTTATTATCTGACCGGCGTAAGACGGGTCAGTAATAACTTCTTGGTATCCGCTCATAGAGGTATTAAATACGACTTCTCCAGAAGCCACCTCCCGTTCTGACCCTATGAGTTCGCCTTCGAAAACACTTCCATCTGCAAGGACTAAACAGCCATATCTGATCGCACTCATATAACGACCTCACTATTAGTAACCACTAGCTCTCCTCGACATATCGTGTGGATCACGCGACCCGTAAGTACTTTTTCAAAATAGGGATTGTTTCGGCCTCGGGAAACTTGCTCGCTAGCTTGGAACTTCCATGAGGTCTTTGGGTTCAACACAGTTAGATTGGCGACATTCCCCGGACGAACTAGATTGCCATGGTTTATTAAACCAGCGACTTTCGCCGGGCGCCAAGATAACGCATCTAAGACTACTTCAAGCTCTAAATCGCAGGAGCCCATTAAAAGAGCAGCAGTGGCTTCAATTCCTGCTACACCTTTTGCTGATTGGTCAAAGGCAAGTTCCTTCGCTTCAGTGGTAGCTGGCCGGTGGTCGCTCACCACGACATCGATTGTTCTATCTTTGACTCCTAAGATAAGCGCTTTTCGATCTCCGTCAGAACGGTACGGAGGATCAGCACGGTACATCGGGTCGTAGCCGACACAATCTTTATCTGTGAACATTAGGTGCTGGATTGTCACAGAAGAAGTTATTTCAACGCCGTTCCGTTTGGCTTCTCTCAGTAGCTGAACGGACTCGGCTGTACTAATACGATCTAGATGAACACGGGCTCCGGTAACGTGCGCTAGATCAATAATGGCCGCAACTTCTGATGTCTCACTAATACTTGGCTCCCCAGCGACACCTAATATTGCTGACCACTTCCCCTCGTGCATTGCCCCCTTAGCACTCAGAGATACCGATTGGGGACGAACTGAGATGACAGAACCACTTGAGGAATATTCCATTGCATTACGCAACAAACTTTTATTTTCTATAGCTTCGCGATCACTGAACCAGCGGACACCTTTAGCACTTAGCTCTCGCAATGGAGCCAAAGTTAGGCCCTCGGCGCCGATTGTTATGGTCGCGCTCGGTCTCATCTCACAAACGCTCTTAGCGAAGAGCGATTCGACTTCAGCGAGCACCGATGCGCCGTCTAGAACAGGAAAGATATCTGAGTTATTCAGAACTGCAGTAAACCCGCCTCGTGCCGCTGCTCTGGAACCACTATCGACGCACTCGACATCCTGGGAACCCGGCTCACCGAAATTGACTGAGAGATCTACCAATCCAGCGGACATAACGCACCCACTGATATCTATCTCTATGGCATCATCGTCTGGTTGTTTGACAATCATTCCATTTGAAACAGCCACATCTTCATAACGCCGACCACTCTGATCTACTACTTCTCCACCTTTGAAGAGATACGAAAGCAGTCGATTAGACAAGTTCTGCTCCTGATCCAACTAAGAGAAACAGCACAGCCATTCGAACAGCAACGCCATTTGACACTTGCCGATTTTTGAGAACTCTCGGATACTCATCAAGGACTGATCCAGTAACTTCTACTCCGCGCACAACGGGGCCCGGATGAGTGATGACAGCAGTATCCGACAATAGATTTACTCGGCTTTGAGTTAGGCTGAATTCTTGAATGTATTCACGCATCGAACCAATTGACCCTTCGGTCATCCGTTCTCTTTGCACTCTGAGGAGACCCAAAACATCTAGAGTCGGGAGAACTTGATCAAGATCTTGGCTTACCCGAACTGGCCAGGTCGAAATATCTGCTGGTAGCAACGTAGCTGGTGCTACCAGTGTGACTGTAGCCCCTAAAGCCGTGTATGCATGAATATTGCTTCGAGCCACCCGACTATGCAAAATATCTCCGACTAAACCAACATGCAGTCCCTGCAATGAAGCTGCCGGACCGGCCGGTCCCCTGAAATGCTCACACACCGTGTAAGCATCAAGGAGCCCCTGCGTAGGGTGCGCATGCCATCCATCGCCTGCGTTTATGACCGAAATGCCTTCATTTACCCATCTACTTATCTGTTGAGGAACTCCAGAAGAGCCGTGTCTCACGACTATCGCATTGATTCCCATTGCTTCGAGCGTTTCAACGCTATCTCGAATCGACTCACCCTTATTCAATGAGGAAGAGCTTGCAGAAAATGTCAGGACATCCGCAGATAGTCGCTTCGCAGCGACATCAAATGAGAGCCGGGTGCGAGTCGAGTCTTCAAAAAACATGTTGGCTACAGTTTTCCCCCGCAGAGCAGGTACTTTCGGGATCGCCCTTTCCCCTACCTCGACGAATCGATCTGTGAGCTGAAGAATGGCTTGAATGCCTTCAACGCCAAGCTCTTCAAGGTCGAGAAGATGTTTTATCATTTTTTCATCACCCCAAGGAGTACTCCTTCAGGATTTACATCAACTACTTCTTCGCGTCGAGTCGGAAGATTTTTGCCGATAAAGTCTGGCCGTATAGGCAGTTCTCGATGGCCTCTGTCTATGACAACCGCAAGTTGCACAGATCGAGGTCTACCGAAATCATTTAATGCGTCTAACGCAGCGCGAATTGTTCGTCCGGTAAACAGAACGTCATCTACAAGCACCACAGTCTTAGCGGTGAGGTCCACCGGGATAGCAGTCTCTGCCTCCGGCATCACTGGACGAAGACCAATGTCGTCTCGATAAAGGGCGACGTCGATTGTACCGGTAGGCACATCGATGCCTTCAATTTCGAACAGTAGCTGTGCAATATGCTCAGCTACCTGAACTCCACCAGTTTGAAGGGCGACAAGAACAATATCCTCTAGCCCACGGTTTTTTTCTATTATCTCATGGCTGATACGCGTCAACGCTCGATGAACTTGGGCTTGATCTAAAATGGTTGACGTGGCAACAAAAACGCCCCCAAACGGGGGCGTCATTCTTCTTTCGCGATCTGCCACGCGCATTCCTCCAGCCGTTTGAGCCTCACAGGACTCACTTCACGGTCAGAACCGCATGCTAGTCGTAGTTACTGAATTTTCCGCTCATGGTCTGTCACCTATTCAATAAAATTATTGTTGGTTTACCTGAGCCGCCAATAATCCATTCACGAATCTTCCGCTTTCGTCAGTCGCCCCATATTGGTGGGCTAGTTCAACTGCTTCGTTTATGATGACTGCTGCAGGAACCTCGGCGTTATTCATCTCATAGAGTCCGAGCCTTAGAATCCAACGGTCGAGTTTGCCTAAACGCTCCAGTGACCATCCTTCATGCAACAGCTCTTCAATTTGTTGATCAAGATTTGAAATATTTTCATAGACGCCGATAGCGAGTCGAATCGCGAACGCGTCAGGTACGACAATCTGGCTATCTATTACGTCAGAAATATTACCCTCTTTGAAATCAGCTTCGTAAAGCATCTCTATGACTCGCTCCCGAGCTTCTCGGCGTTGCGTAGCTAGATCACCGGCGAACGGATCACCTTCGAATTCTGTCACCCGTTGGCTCGTTCTATGTAGTCTCCGCTGCGCGTATCGATGCGAAGTCGCTCTCCGATTTCAATAAATAATGGAACCTGAACAGTTAACCTGTTTCCATTGTCGCTGATTT
>CAJQGN010000045.1 GCA_905477545.1 uncultured Acidimicrobiales bacterium
ATACCCCAGAGCTCGGCCTTGAGGCTGGTTATCGACTAAGTCCCCAGGGCGCACAGTGGCCCATGGCCCTGGCACAGTATCGGGAGATTGATACGATCTGGTTGCTGTGTTAGGTATCTGTGGAACGTGTCGTGGGGCTGCCATCAGATTCAGTCTAGAGAACTTATGGACATAGAGCGATGACGATAGAGCGCATATATCAAAGCATCTCTAAGCGCTAGCCATGATGCCTCAATAATATTTTCTGAAACACCTATTGTCGTCCAGGATATCTCCCCATCTGCTGAATCTATGAGAACACGTGTTGTAGCACCAGTTCCTTTTTCCGTCTCCAACACGCGGACCTTGTAGTCAGTCAAACGCACTTGGGAAAGCTCTGGATACACATCGATGACTGCATTTCGAAAAGCCTTATCCAAAGCATTAACCGGCCCATCACCCTCGCCCACAGTCAAAATTCTTTCATTATCTACAACGATTCTCAGTGTGGCTTCCGTATCAAACGTGCTATCTCTGCCTCGTTCCACGACAACCCGAAACGACTCTACGTCAAAGTAATTAAATGTTTTTCCTGCAGCTCTCAACAAAAGAAGTTCAAGCGATGCATCAGCTACCTCAAAGTGATACCCCTGGTGTTCTAACTCTTTAAGCTCATCTACCACACCAGCCAAGGCTCGATCGTCAATTTTTATGCCTAACTCTTCCGCTTTCAATTCAACAGATGCCTTACCAGAAAGATCACCAAGCAGGAATCGCGTTGAATTTCCAACAGAGGCCGGGTCAACGTGTTCGTAGCTATCAGGTCGTCTCGCAATAGCGCTCGTGTGTAGTCCCGCTTTATGCGCAAAAGCAGAGGTACCTACATAAGGCTGTTGATGCTGAGGCGGCATATTCATAAGCTCTGCGACATGGTGTGAAACTGATGTAAGTCGTTCGATTCCGGCTTGAGATAGCGTCTCAATACCCATTTTTAAACTTAGGTTTGGTATCACAACTGTGTTATCACAATTACCAGTTCTTTCTCCGTAACCATTAATGGTGCCTTGTACGTGTGTCGCTCCGGACAAAACTCCAGATAGCGCATTCGCCACGGCACAACCGGTGTCATTTTGGGTATGCATACCAATTTGGACATCCCCAAAATGGCTGACCACTTCAGCAACAATTTTCTCAACCTCGTGCGGTAATGAACCTCCGTTGGTATCGCATAACACCAAGCAGTCTGCTCCTTTGATTGCTGCAGCTTCCAGAACTTGCAAAGCGAATTCAGGATTTCGCTTGTAACCGTCAAAAAAATGTTCAGCATCAAAAAAGACGCGTAAGCCTTCGGTCTTTAGAAACTCGACCGAGTCTCTTACCATTGCTATTCCCTCTTCTAGGGGCTGACGAAGGGCCTCAGTCACGTGGTAGTCCCAAGACTTTCCAACTATGCAAACCGTTGAAGTGCCAGCAGCTACAAGCGCAGACAGAGTTTGGTCTTCGTCAACTCGTCCCTTTGGGCGCCTCGTCGAGCCAAACGCTACAAGCGTAGAGTTCTTTAAAATTAATTCATTGCTAGCTCGACGAAAAAATTCTTCGTCTTTTGGATTAGAGCCCGGCCAGCCTCCTTCGATCCAATCCACACCCAAAAAATCAAGTTGTCCGGCTACTTTCAACTTGTCATCTGGAGAAACAGAAATTCCTTCGAACTGAACGCCATCTCTCAAAGTTGTGTCAAAAATTTCTACCTTCTTCGGCCATCGAGGATCACGGCGGCCTTGTCTGTCAAGGGGTGGTGCAAAACTATCTTCAGACATCTAGCGGCTCCTTAAAGATTCGCCATTATTGCAGATGCAATGGTCGCAGTATCCCCGTCTCCGGCTACATCTTTGCACGCTAACCTTACTCGATCAGCTATCTGATTCTCTCCCAAGAAGTCGAGCATCATAGCCCCTGAAAGAACAGCAGCAGTTGGGTTAGCTAACCCTTTCCCAGCGATGTCAGGGGCAGATCCATGAACCGGCTCAAACAATGATGGCGCTGTGCGTTCAGGGTTTAAGTTGGCAGATGAAGCCAAACCTATGCCACCTGAAATCGCCCCGCCAAGATCAGTCAAAATATCTCCAAAGAGGTTGTCGGTAACAACCACGTCATAGCGATATGGATCCTCTACAAAATAAATGCAAGCCGCATCAATGTGATTGTATGCCGTCGTGACGTCCGGGTACTCAATAGCCACCTCATTAAAGGCACGTTCCCAAAGATCTCCCGAAAAGGTCAAGACATTTGTCTTGTGCACTAACGTTAAATGCTTCCTATCCCGGCTCCTGGCTAGTTCAAAACCATACCGTATGCACCTCTCTACTCCTTTTCGAGTATTCACTGAGCCCTGAGTCGCTATCTCATCAGAAGTTCCTTTGCGGAGAAAGCCTCCCTCTCCCGCATAAGTTCCTTCAGTGTTCTCACGGATCACAATAAATTCGTGTCCGTTAGTTGTGACAAAGGGACGAAGGTTGATGTAAAGGTCAAGTTCAAATCTTGCTCGGAGTAGCAAGCCTCGCTCAATAATTCCCGGAGGGACATCAGGGGTTCCTACCGCTCCGAGAAAAATAGCGTCGTAGGCTCTTAACTCGGACAGTATTTGATCAGTTAGAACTGTTCCATCTTCCAAATAACGGAATCCCCCTAGCCGAAAATCAGTCGTCTCAAGATCAGCCCCGGCAGCACGTAACGTATCGAGAGCAACTTCAATGACTTCAGGGCCGATTCCATCGCCACCTATTACTGCAACTTTATGCGACATTTACGACTCCTTTAGATTCTGGGACTAGAAACTGGTTCAAATTACTGTGTTGGGGAACTCTTCGCTATGAACGTCTATCGTAGCGCCACTATTTGAATGCACTATCTACCCAAAGTAGCGGCAATCATTACTGCTTCCATAGAACAAGTTTCTGTTTCGACGCTTCCTTACTCAATTTTGATTTTACAAAGTAGCCGCCAGGCCCGTCCTCAATGCCGACTCGCTATCCTCTTAGGATGGCTGAAATTCAACACCTCTCGCCTCAGGCGCACAAGCGATTAAGTGACGAGCTGCATGATCTAACAACGCGTGGCCGCATAGACATAGCCAACCAGATAGAAGTGGCACGACTTTTAGGCGATCTTTCTGAAAACGGGGATTACCATGCCGCTAAAGAAGAACAAGGCAAAATGCAAGGACGAATCTTGCACCTTTCCTCAGTCCTCGAGAACTGTGAAATACTTGCAGAAACTTCCACAACAACAGTAGCGCCAGGGACAATCGTAGGAGTACGTTTTGAGGGCGACCCAACCACCGAAAAGTATCTCTTTGGCTCTATTGAAGAGCGCACCGAAGGGATTGACATCGTGTCTGCTGGGTCCCCGATGGGCAAAGCCCTAGAAGGCGCTCAGGTTGGTGATCATTGCACCTATGAAGCTGGTGCGGGGCTGCTAACCGTCGAGATAGTCAGCATTGAAAAATAAGATCAGTGACCGAAATGGGTGACAGCTCAAAAGTTAATAAAGACCGGACTCTAGCTCCAAGGGAGCCGGAGTCAGATGATGACAAACGTCAGCGGATCATACTTCCCCGAGGTCGTCTCTATGATCTAGCAGGTAAGGGTAAAACTTTCGCCCGAGTAGTCGAAGCTCAACCGGGGTCCCCAACTGTCCTTCTTTTGCACGGCTGGACCGCCACAGCTGATCTTAATTGGTACAGCAGCTACGATGTTTTAGATGATCGATACGGTCTCGTAGCCTTAGACCACAGGGGTCACGGACGAGGCATCAGATCCAAAAAAAAATTTAGCTTGGAAGATTGCGCAGATGACGCCGTCGCTCTACTAGATCAACTGGGGATCGACCAAGTAATAGTTTGTGGGTATTCTATGGGAGGTCCAATTGCTCAACTCCTTTGGCGCCGTCACCCTCAAAGGGTTTTAGGCCTTGTTTTGTGCGCGACAGCTGCAACATTCAGTTCCTCCAAAGCAGAACAGATAAGATTCGCTGCCATCGGGGCTCTGGCACATGCCATTCGCCTAGTCCCTGCCGCTCTCAGGGAAATGGCCGCTGAACAAATGCTGACAAGTAAATCCGGTAAAGATTTACGCCAATGGGCGCGGGGCGAACTCCGACGACACGATCCCCTCAAGCTAGTCCAAGCGGGCCGCTCTATCGGAACCTTTGATAGCCGTCACTGGATTTCATCCATTGACGTACCGGTGTCCCTAGTTGTTACTACTAGAGATGACGTAGTTAGTATTGACCGACAGTTAGCACTTGCCAAAGCTATCCCAGGTTCAACTGTTCACTCTGTCGACGGCACTCATACAGCATGTGTTGGTCGTGCTACTCAGTTCCGTCAAGCTCTTCTCGCTGCCATAAAAGATGTAGACAAAAAGAATCAGTGAGCCAAACGAATTCGAGCATAGAAAGCGCACCAGGCAAGTAGTCTCATCAATCAACCGCTAACTTGATTAAACCTATCTACAAAAAGGATCACCAATGTCTGGCAAGACGCTCAGCGACAAAGTCTGGGACAACCATGTTGTGCGAACGGGCGACGGGCTACCAGATTTGTTGTACGTCGACCTACACCTCATCCACGAGGTAACTTCTCCGCAAGCATTTGATGGATTGCGAATGAGTGGTCGTTCAGTCCGCCGCCCTGAACTCACAGTTGCAACTGAAGACCATAATGTTCCTACCGAAGATATTCACCTTCCGATCGCAGACCCCATCAGCAAAAAGCAGCTTGAAGTGCTTCGTTCGAATTGTGATGAGTTCAAAATTAAGCTCTTCTCCATGGGAGACCCTGGGCAAGGAATCGTGCATGTGATTGGACCAGAACAAGGCCTCACTCTTCCTGGCATGACCGTTGTTTGCGGAGATAGTCATACTTCAACTCATGGTGCTTTTGGTTCAATCGCATTTGGCATCGGCACTTCAGAAGTAGAACACGTGCTAGCGTCACAAACCCTCCCGCAGACCAGACCTTTAACCATGGCAATCAATGTTGAAGGGGAGGCACCTAAAGGAGTCACAGCCAAAGACATTGTTTTGGCTATCATCGGTCGTATCGGAACAGGCGGCGGAATCGGCCACATAATCGAGTACCGCGGCTCAGCCATTCGAGCCCTGTCGATGGAGGGCCGAATGACTGTCTGCAATATGTCTATCGAAGCAGGCGCTAAGGCAGGTCTGATCGCTCCTGATGAGACAACATTTGCTTACTTGAAAGATCGTCAAGGAGCGCCGAAAGGCCTTGACTGGGAAACAGCACTAACAGCCTGGCGAGAACTAAAAACCGATGATGGAGCAAGCTTTGACAAAGTCGTCGACATTGATGCTGCTACTTTAACTCCCCATGTGACATGGGGAACTAACCCGGCGCACGTGATACCCATAGGTCAACCAATCCCTGGCCCAGATTCATACGATGATCCTATAGAAGCAGGGACCACCCAAAGAGCCTTAGATTATATGGGCCTTCAAGCTGGCTCATTCCTGCGAGACGTTGCGGTCGACACCATATTTATTGGGAGTTGCACTAACTCTCGAATCGAAGACCTACGCGAAGCTGCTTCCGTAGCAAAAGGACGAAAAGTAAAAGACGGGATACGAACTCTAGTCGTTCCAGGATCCTTCGCAGTTAAAGCTCAAGCAGAAGCTGAAGGACTTCATACCACCTTCATCGAAGCAGGCTTTGACTGGCGCGAGCCAGGATGCTCAATGTGCCTGGCGATGAATCCCGACAAATTAAGCCAAGGCGAGCGTTGCGCATCTACCTCGAACAGGAATTTCGAAGGCCGTCAAGGCAGGGGCGGCAGAACTCATTTAGTTTCCCCTGCGGTCGCAGCGGCAACAGCAATAGCAGGCACATTCGTCACCCCCGACGATCTGGACTGAGGAGTTTTCATAATGCAAGAAGTTCGGATTCATGAGGGACGTGCAGTTCCTTTAGATAGAAGTGACGTCGACACAGACCAAATAATTCCCAGCGATTGGCTCAAACGCGTAGAGCGTACGGGTTTCGGAAAGGGGCTTTTTTCCGAGTGGCGCGATGATAGGGACTTTATTCTCAACGATGAGAAATATGCCGGAGCTTCAATCTTGGTAGCTGGTTCCAACTTTGGGACCGGTTCCTCACGAGAGCATGCTGTGTGGGCCTTAATGGACTATGGATTTATGGCAGTAATTTCTCCACGTTTCGGTGATATTTTTCGAAACAACTCAACGAAAAACGGTTTGATCCCGTGCCAGATAAGCGAAAATGGAGCCACTCAATTAAGAGCAGCGCTCCATCAAGATCCTGATATGGAAATAACTATTGATGTCGAAAAATTAAGAGTTCTTGCGCCTTCGATAGGCCTCGAAGAATCATTTCCAATGGATGCAGCAACCCAGGAGCGATTCTTAAAAGGCCTAGACGATATCGGCATAACGATGCGTAGCCAGCCATCCATTGATGAATATGAAACTCATCGCGCCAGCTGGCTTCCTTCAACCAGCTAACAGCTAGAGCATGATATTCTGAGGTAAATGTCTAGCTATCCGAGAAACACAGACGAGATGCTTTGCACACCACTAAGTTTTTCCAGATCAGATAGCAAAGAAGCCTTAGGCTCGGTATCGATTGCCATAGCCATCAATGCGTTTTCACCGTCAACATCTCTACCAAGACCCATAAAGGAAATATTCACCTGAGCATCTCCAAAAACAGTTCCCACAGCACCAATAATCCCAGGACGGTCATCGTTAGTAATAACAATCAAGTGCTTTGACAGCGGAACTTCTATCGAGTGATCATCAATCTGCACAATCCGAGGCTCTTTCCCGTTGCGGGTCAAAGTGCCTGCAACCGAGTGGCCACCGCCTCGAACTTCTACTAAACCTCTGAACTGTCCAGCATCGTGTGAACCAAAGTCTCGTACAAGCATCCCTAAATCATCTGCGACAGTATTCGCATTAACGAACGTCACCGGCTTGGACGCGAACTTTGGAAGCACTCCTCTCAGCACTGAGAGCAACAAAATTCTGCGGTCATAATTAGCTAAGTCGCCGGATACTCGAATCTCTAGATCATCAGGTGGAGCATCTACTAGACAGCCTAGAAATGCTCCCAATCGTTCGCCTATAGGTAGGTAAGGGCGCATTGCATCAGACGCATGGTCAGCCGCAATATTCACGGCAAATGGAACAAATTCTCCGTCAAGAGCTAACACAACTTGCTCAGCTATAGTAAGGCCAGCTTTATGCTGCGCCTCGGCGGTGCTCGCTCCCAAGTGAGGCGTTACCACAACATTCGAACGCCCAAACAATGGGGAAACTGTTGTTGGTTCCTTATCAAAAACATCTAGGGCAGCGCCAGCTATTACACCTTCGTCTAAAAGGCGAACTAGGTCGGCTTCCACTATTATCCCGCCTCGAGCAGTGTTAACGATCCGGGCCCCACGCTTACACAGCGAAAGCCGCTCGTAGTTCAGCAGTCCAATAGTTTCAGTATTCTTCGGCAAATGAATAGTCAAAAAATCTGAGCACGCCAAAAGTTCGTCCAACTGCAGCATCTCAACGTTTAGTTCACGCGCCGCTTCGGCAGTTACGTATGGGTCATAAGCAACAAGCCGAACACCAAAATTCAATAAACGCTCTGCTACTAACCTACCTACACGTCCTAGACCCACAACTCCAATCGTCTTATCTAATACTTCTACGCCGGACCATGAGCTTCGTTCCCAACGTCCCTGAGCTAGGCCATCATGAGCTTGTGGAATGTTTCGTGCGAGCGCAAACATCAGCGCAACAGCATGTTCAGCAGCTGAAACAACATTTGATTGTGGAGCATTGCATACCATAACTCCTTGAGAAGTAGCCGCTACTACGTCAATGTTGTCGAGACCGACTCCAGCTCTACCCACAACCACGAGTTCAGAACCGCTTTTTAGTAACTCTGAATGCACCGTTGTTGCTGAGCGAACGATAAGCGCCTGAGCGCCCTGAATAGCAGTCAATAACTGATCATCAGACAAATCCAGCTGAACATCCACCTCATGCCCAGCGTCACGAAGAACTGCCAATCCAGCCTCAGAAAGTTTTTCCGGAACTAATACTCGAGCCATGTTCTCAGGCTACGAGTTTCGCCAGCCGAGAGACGCCATCAACAAGGTCTTCTATACCTAATGCAAAAGAAAAACGAGCGTATCCCGGGGCACCAAATGCCTCACCAGGCACAAAAGCTACTTTCGCTTCTTCTAAAACAAATGATGCCAAATCTAAAGTCGATAGTATCTCTCGTCCCCCGATGGTTCGTCCAATCAAACCTTCCATTGAAGGAAACGCATAAAAAGCTCCCTCGGGTTCAAGACAGTCAACTCCAGGAATTTCATTCAACATTTTATGAATCATGATCCGCCTCTGGTCGAACGCGGATCTCATCATTGCTACATCCTCAAGACTCCCAGAAACAGCAGCTAAGGCAGCTACCTGAGCAACGTTGCATACATTCGAGGTGGCGTGACTTTGCATGTTAGTCGCAGCTTTTATCACGTCCGTTGGTCCCGCCATCCAACCGACTCGCCACCCCGTCATCGCATAAGTTTTAGCTACACCATTAAGCACAATGCATCGATCGGCAATTGCAGGCACCAGCGTAGGAAGTGAATAATTATTTCGACCGCCATAAACAAGATGCTCATAAATCTCATCGGTTACTACCCAGATTTGGTTATCTACTGCCCATTTACCGATCGCTTCAATCTCATCGCGATCATAGACGGCGCCAGTGGGGTTAGAAGGAGAGACAAAGACCAATACCTTCGTTTGAGGTGTGCGAGCCTTTTCCAGCTGATCAACAGTTACCCGAAACCCTTGATCAGCTCCAGCGAATACCTCGATCGGAATTCCACCGAACATTCGTATAGCTTCAGGATAAGTAGTCCAATAAGGAGCCGGCAACAGAACTTCGTCTCCGGGATCAAGCAAAGTCATCATTGTGTTAAATACAGCTTGCTTGCCTCCATTTGTGACTAGGAATTGGGACGGATCAAGGCTTAAACCCGAGTCTCTAGCGGTTTTTTTAGCAAGAGCGTCTTTTAGGACCACTAAGCCACCGGCGGGTGAATATCTATGGTTTTGCGTAACCCCGCAAGCAGCAACTGCTGCATCTACAATATGTTTTGGTGTGGGGAAGTCAGGTTCGCCGGCACCGAAGCCGATCACGTTATCACCTGCTGCCCGCATAGATTTAGCTTTAGAATCAACAGCTAAAGTTGCTGACTCCGCGATCTGACTTACAGCCGCTGAAATTCGATTAGTCACAGATAAGCTCCCGACAACTTTCGATCCAGATATTGGCAGGCAATGGACACCTCACAGAAACTAATCTCCTTACCAGATACTCTTCGCCCAAAGGATGGACGGTTCGGATCTGGTCCCTCAAAAATTCGAAAAGATGCACTTGACTCCCTAGCTGCCACAGGATCACGTTTTTTAGGCACTAGCCACAGGAAATCTACAGTCAAAAATCAAGTACACCGACTCCAGAACGGTCTTTCCGATTTATTTCAGCTTCCTGATGACTGGGAAATTCTTCTCGGCAACGGTGGCACTACCTTATTCTGGGATGCAGCATCATTTGGCCTCATCGAAAATCGTAGCCAGCACCTCACATTCGGTGAATTCTCCTCAAAGTTTGCAACTGTCGTCTCGGATGCTCCACATCTAGCTACTCCTGAGATAATTGAAAGCCTCCCAGGCACGCATCCATTGTCGATGCCCTCCAATGTCGATGCATATGCTTTGACGCATAATGAAACTAGTACGGGAGTAATGGTAAGCCCAAGGAGACCATCAAAGGATGGACTAGTACTTGTCGACGCAACTTCTGCAGCGGGAGCCGCTAGTTGGGAGTCAGATGAAGTGGACTGCTATTATTTCGCACCGCAAAAAGCATTAGCCTCCGATGGTGGACTTTGGCTCGCTGCCTGCTCCCCCAAAGCCCTTGAGCGAATTGAACGCCTTTGCGACGGCAACCGATGGATGCCGGCTAGCTTAAATCTTGGTATCGCTCTAACGAACTCGCGACAGCATCAGACATACAACACACCAGCTCTAACTACAATTTTTTTGGCTGCTGAAATGGTGGACTGGCTAAATCAATCAGGGGGAATGGCATGGTCAGAAGCCCGCTGCAGAGAAAGCAGCAGCAGCATTTACAGCTGGGCCGAAGCTAGCGAGCACGCCGACCCATTTGTCAAGATAGAAAGCCAACGGTCATCAGTTGTTTGCACGATTGATTTGCAAGGTGTAGACGCCGACGACGTGTCGAATACGCTCAGAGCCAATGGAATCGTTGATACCGAGTCCTACAGAAAACTTGGCCGAAACCAGTTAAGACTTGCAACATTTCCAGCGATCGAACCCACTGACGTCGTTTTGCTCTGCCAATCGATTGACTACATAATCGAGCGCTTACTGCCTTAATCATCAAATTTATTATTGGCTCGCAGAAGCGCTAACCAATTACAACATCAGAATTTCCCTGGGAACACGAGCAATAACTACTTGATTTAGAAGAATGTTCAGATTCCAATAGATTATTCGAGCTTTAAGAACGTGCTACAAACATCCCATGCTTCGAGAAAGATAAGAGGTTACTTATCCTGCCGCTTTGAAACCCACTACTCGATGCTTCCACCAGATGCTTCAGTGACATCTTGTTTGCCTGCTGTAATCCATGGCATCATGGCTCGTAATTGAGCACCTACTTCTTCTATCGGGTGTGCCTTTCCAGCATCAACAAGCCGCTTATAGTTTGGGAGACCATTTCGGTTCTCATTAATCCATTCGTTAGCGAAAGTGCCATCTTGAATCTCCGTCAGGATACGTTTCATTTCAGCGCGAGTCTCATCAGTAATGATTCTCGGTCCTCTGGTTAAATCCCCGTACTCCGCGGTAGTAGAAATTGAGTAGCGCATCCCAGAAATACCAGCTTCATAAATGAAATCTACAATGAGCTTAACTTCATGGAGCGTCTCAAAATAAGCTGATTCTGGTTGATACCCAGCATCAACCAAAGTCTCATAACCAGCGCGAATAAGCTCAGTTAAGCCACCACACAGAACTACTTGCTCCCCAAAAAGATCAGTCTCAGTTTCTTCAGCAAACGTGGTATTTAAAACCCCACCTCTAGTTCCACCAATTCCCTTTGCGTAAGCTAAGGCATCAGCCATAGCATTTCCCGACGCATCTTGATGAATAGCGACAAGAGCTGGCACGCCACCACCCTCTGCATAGGTTCGCCGCACATTATGTCCTGGCCCCTTCGGGGCGATCATCCAAACATCAACGTCAGATGGTGGGGCTATTTGGTCGAAGTGAATATTGAATCCATGCGAAAATGCAATCGCATTGCCTGCAGATAGATTAGGCGCAATATGTGCCTCATAGATACTTGCTTGTTCCGTATCCGGTAACGCCATCATCATTACGTCTGCCTCGCTAGCAGCATCAGCCAAACTCAATACTCTGAGGCCTTCACCCTCAGCCTTCGCTTTCGAAGATGAACCATCACGCAGACCTACTACAACGTTCACACCACTGTCACGAAGGTTCAACGCATGTGCATGACCTTGCGACCCGTAGCCCATGATAGCTACCGTCCGACCTGCCAAACGTCCCAAATCTGCATCATCATCATAGTAAATAGTGGCTGCCATTTATTAACTCCTGGTTCGAAATTACGTAGAAATATTAGTTGGAAATAAATTAAATTTGCTAGCTGCCTAGCCGCCCAAGAGCGATTCGACCGGTTCTCTGAAGCTCACGAATCTCAAAAACGTTGAGCGCCATCTCGCATTTATCGAGCTCATCAGGATGAGCGTCGATACTCACGATTAGTTCGGTAGCACTCGTATCTACGATAGTGCCTCCGAACTGATCTAGAACATCACGGACACTTTGACTATCAACAGCAGAAATCCTCGCCATCATTAATTCTCGTTCGACCGACTCATTAGGCTCTAATTCTTTTATCTCTAGGACGTTAATTAACTTATTTAATTGTTTAGCTATTTGAGCAACATCAGTATTGTCAACATCCACTACAACGGTGATTCTGCTCAAAGCAAGGTCGTCTGTGGGTGCAACCGTTAGCGACAAAATATTAAAACCACGGCGACTAAACAGACCAGCGACTCTAGCCAATACCCCAAACTTATTCTCAACGAGTACGGCTAAAATATGCAAATTAGGTTGAGCACTCACGATGGCGCCGTTCCTTTCGCTTTTGCATCTGCATCACCTTCGGGGCCTAAGATTATGTCGTCATTAGAACCGCCCGCAGGGACCATCGGATACACTTTTTCAAAAGCGTCTACTCGAAAATCGATTACTACAGGTCGATCATTTATAGAATTAGCTTTTTCTATCGCAGGCCTGACTTCTTCGGCAGACTCAACTCGAATACCTGCACAACCCATCGACTCCGCCCACATAACATAGTTCGGATGATCAGCGCTTAAGTACACCTCGCTGTAACGCTCCTCATAAAAGAGCTCCTGCCACTGCCGGACCATACCAAGATATGCGTTGTTGAGAATTGCAATCTTCACCGGGATATTTTCAGCTGCCGCCGTGATGAGCTCTTGAGCAGTCATCTGGAAACACCCATCGCCATCCACTGCCCATACCGTTCTGTCCGGCTGTCCAACTTTGGCACCAATCGCTGCAGGAACAGCAAAACCCATTGTCCCTAAGCCTCCTGAGTTCACC
>CAJQGN010000046.1 GCA_905477545.1 uncultured Acidimicrobiales bacterium
TTCGTTCAGCGCAAAACAATGATGGGAGATTTCGAGTTAGCTACATGTTTCCGATTCGGGGGAATCCCTCATTCAGAGGCTGAAGATAGCATGCGTTTGTTTGCTGCAGAAGTACTACCAGAACTGCAAACTTGGTGAAGCTCGATCTTCTCATAATTAATGCCAATATCGTTACCGTTGACGATAACCGGCCTCAAGCTTCATCTATTGGAATTTACCGAGATCGTATTCTTTTTGTTGGTAGTGATCAAGACGCGAAAAGATATGACGCCAGAAAGGTCATTAATGCTACCGGTAAAACAATTGTTCCAGGATTCAATGATGCCCATCAACACATGTCTCATTTTGGCGACTCGCTTCGAAGAGTCAATTTATCGAGTCCTCCTATAGAGAGTATCCAAGATATTCTTGACGCCATTGCCTCTCGTGCCGCAGAAGTCAACCCCGGCGACTGGATTATCGGCGCGGGTTACGACCAAAATAAACTTTATGAGAAGCGGCACCCACTTGCTACAGAATTAGATCGAGCGGCGCCTAACAATCCGGTGATGCTGCAACACACCTCGGGTCATATGATGTGCGTCAATACTGCACTTATTAAACTCGCTCGTATTACCGACTGCGTAGTTCCACCGGGCGGAAAGGTTGTTCTTGATCAAAATGGTCGACCAACTGGTCTGATCCTAGAGCAGGCTCAAGATCTAATCTCCACGTTATATAAGCCGCATTCGATTGCTGAGGTAGCTGAATCTCTCCGCCTTGCTAGCACTCAATATCTTTCCGAGGGCATCACGTCTTGTCAGGAGGCAGGAGTTGGTCTGGGGCTAGTTGGCCACACTCCCGTGGAGCTTTCAGCATTTCAGAATGCTCTTGAGAACAATCATCTCGAAGTCCGAGTTAATGCCATGATTGCTCAAGAGTCTCTTCATTATGTTGAACACCATGCTTCCGATTCTGCAGACAAGACCCTGGACTTAGGGCTTCGTACAGGTTTCGGTGATGACTGGCTTCGGATCAGCAACACAAAAGTATTTGCCGATGGTTCACTCATTGGCCGCACATGCGCCATGTTCGAACCATTTGCAAACGACGCGGACCCCGAAAACAATGGCTTCTTTCAGATGGATGTGTCCGAGCTCAGAGATGTTGTAATCGACTCTCATCGAGCGGGCTGGCAAGTTGGGGTCCACGCTATTGGGGACAGGGCCGTCTCTACCGTTCTTGACATATACGAAGAAGCTCTTGTAGAGCATCCACGCATAGACCATCGACATCGTATTGAACACGCCGGCGTGGTGCGAGTCGAAGACGTTACCCGAATGGCTCGACTTGGAGTGATACCGGTGCCTCAAGCGCGTTTCATAAGTGAACTTGGCGATGGAATGATCGATGCGCTTGGTTCTGATCGAGTAGCAAATTGTTACCGTCAGAAGTCATTTTTGGACGCAGGAATTCCGTTACCTGGAAGTTCTGATCGACCTGTTGTGACAGGAGCACCGCTACTTGGACTGCATGATTTAGTAAATCAAAAAACGTCCAGTGGGGCTCCGTTCAACCCTCACGAGGCTCTTAGCATTGAAGAGGCCCTTACCGCATACACCATGGGATCTGCTTATGCTGCTTTTGATGAGACACGAAAAGGAAGTGTCAGCGAGGGTAAGTTGGCTGATTTAGTAGTGTTAGATCACGACCTTCGTGAGACCGCCAACGATTCCATTGCCGATATTACCGTTAGAGCCACAATGGTTGGTGGAAAATTTCGTTACGACCCATCAGGTTTTTCAGAATCATAACTGGCACGTTCGCTGCAATAAATCTTTGAGTGATTCGAGATGCGTCTACCACGACATGAGTGACGCCAGCTAACTTATCGTTATGGAACTAAGGCCTTTTCAAATTGCTATCACAGAAGAGCAACTAGACGATCTGAAACATCGACTCAGGAATACTCGCTGGCCAGACAGTGAAGTGGTAACAGATTGGACACAAGGGCTTCCGATCTCATACGCGCGCGAGCTAAGTCAATATTGGGCAGAAGAATATGATTGGAGATCACGAGAAAAACTACTCAACCAGTTTCCACAGTTCAAAGCAGATGTGGGAGGACTTGAACTTCATTTCATACACGCTCAGTCAAAGCATAAAGATGCGATGCCGCTTATTTTGTCTCATGGTTGGCCGGGCTCAATTGTTGAATTTCAGAAAGTGATCGCACCACTGGTGGACCCGACTGCACATGGAGGCAAAGCAGAAGATGCTTTCCACATCGTTTGCCCATCGCTACCAGGTTACGGATTTAGTGAGAAACCCAAGACTACAGGTTGGAATGTTGAGCGTATAGCCGATGCCTTCAACGAGCTGATGCTTGGGATCGGCTACACTCGCTATGGCGCTCAGGGAGGTGACTGGGGGTCCGCAATAACCACTGCAATTGGTGGGCGCCACTCTGAAACATGTTGTGCGATTCATCTCAATATGGTGATGAGAGGGAAACGCCCTAAGAACAGCGAGCCAACGGCGGAAGAACTAAAGGCACTTGAGGCAGCTGACTACTATCGAGATTGGGACTCCGGCTACTCAATCCAACAAGCCACGCGACCACAAACACTTGGCTATGGATTAAGCGATTCTCCGGTTGGACAAATGGCTTGGATCGTTGAAAAATTTTGGGCGTGGACTGACAACAATGGTTCCCCTGAAGACGCTATCTCGCGAGATGAAATGCTTGACAATGTAATGCTTTATTGGTGTAACGCTACTGCTGCTTCTTCGGCACGGTTGTATTGGGAGAGCTTCAGATCTGGCCGGCCAGCGGTAGTCGAGATTCCCACCGGGATTGCAAAGTTCCCTGCTGAAATAATTCCGCCGGTTCGAGCTTGGTCTGAGTCAATATATTCAAATATTCAGCAATGGACCGAGATGCCTTCTGGAGGTCATTTCGCAGCCTTTGAACAACCAGAACTGTTCGTTGCTGACCTACGCTCATTTTTTGCAAAGGTTAGGTAGCGCAATGGCAGATGGCCTAAACATGAACCGTCAACTTCTTGTCTCAACGCTCATAAATTATGCTGGGCGTAACCACGGGGCAACTGAGATTATCTCGACTGATTCCAGTGGTAACACGTTCCGTTCAAATTGGTCACTAATTGCAGAGCGATCCCAGCGTTTATCATCTGCCCTGGCATCTGAGGGCGTCAAACAAGGTGATCGCGTAGGAACAATAGCCTGGAATGACTACCGTCATCTAGAGGCTTACTACGGGATTTGCGGCATGGGTGCTGTTCTGCACACCATAAATCCCAGACTCCATGATTCGCAGATCGCGTACATTATTAATCATGCCGAAGACCAAGTGGTCTTAATCGATCCTGATTTTCTTGAAGTCGCTGAACGGATAGCACACCTTGTGCCTTCGGTCAGGTTGTGGGTGGTTCTCGGCGATGAGGCTCCGAAAAGTTCAGTAGCCGTCAAATACGTATGTTACGAAACTTGGATTGATGAGAAGCGAGAGGTTTTAATCTGGCCTGAATTAGATGAATGGGCTGCGGCGACCCTTTGCTACACCTCGGGAACAACTGGAAATCCCAAAGGAGTGTCACAAAGCCATCGAGCTATTGTCCTTCAGTCCTGGGCCACCTGCACCGGAGATGGACATAATGTCAACTCGGGACAATCGATCCTTCTAGCTGTTCCTATGTTTCATGTGAACGGCTGGGCTATTCCTTTTGCCGCAGCGATGGCAGGAGCGAAACTCGTGCTTCCCGGAGCGAATCTTGATGCGGGAGCGTTGGTTGAACATATAAGATCCGAGGAAGTCACCTTTTCTGCTGGTGTACCAACAATATGGCTTTCCGTTGTTCAATACCTCGAACGAACTGGCAGAGATGTTCCATCGCTAAAACAAATCGCTGTCGGTGGGTCAGCAGCGCCAAGCTCGCTTATCGACATCCTTGAAGACAAGTATGGTGTGTCCGTCTCGCATGTATGGGGGATGACAGAAATGACTCAAGGGTCTGCTGGTCGATTTACACATCGGGTGGAACGGCTGGAACGAGAAGAACAACGAAAACGCCAGTCCATGGCTGGTCGTGAGATATACGGAGTAGAACTTTCTCTTATTGACTCCGAAGGTCAGGAAGTTGACCGAGATGGTCAAACTCCGGGCGAACTTCTAGCGCGTGGCCCGTGGGTCGCTGGAAGCTACTTTCGACATGATGATGACTCCACACATCTAGAATCTGGCGACGGATCCTGGCTTCGCACCGGCGATGTTGCCACCATAAATGATGAGGGTTACATAACTATTGTTGATAGGGCTAAAGATGTTATCAAAAGCGGGGGGGAATGGATTAGCTCTATCGACTTGGAGAATGCTGCAATTGCGGCGCCTTCTGTGACGGAAGCTGCAGTTATAGGATTGCCACACGACCGATGGGGAGAGAGACCATTGCTTCTTGTGGTCTTACATAATGAAGCTGAACTCAGCCAGGAAGAAATTTTAGACGTCATGAAGCCGCAAGTACCGTCATGGTGGCTACCGAACGACATAGTTGCCATCGATCAGATACCCCATACTGGAACTGGAAAAATCGACAAAAAGGTTCTGAGAACACAGTTCGCTGATCATAGTTGGTCAGCCGCTATCTAACGAAAGCCTTTTAAACGTTCCTCTGTGTCTGAGAACTCGTAGTCAGTTATCCCCTCAAACTCAAGCCCTGCTTCCAATCCCAGCTGAGAAGAAGCTGCATATAAGGCTTTGTATGCAATGAACGACTCACTTGAATTTGCACTCATCTCTTCAATTAAATCGTCGATTCTACTATCTAAATTCTCCAGCTCGACCGCTTCAGTCGCTAGTCCCCATTGAGCTGCTTCATCACCGCTGAACATCCGGGCGGTAAAAGAAAGCTCTCGTGCTTTAGCTAGGCCAACGAGTTCCGGCAGCCGCTGGCTCAAGCCCCAAGTTGGACGGAGACCAAACTTTGCATGGGTGTCCCCTAATTTCGCGTTGCTTGCTACTACAAATAGATCGCATGATATGGCTAGTTCGAGAGCACCTGTAAAACAGAAACCATTTACTCGTGCAATCGTTATCTTGGGCATCGATGAGAGCGTTGATGTAAGCCGTCTTGCTGGAAGATCAAGAATGTCACCGACCTTACCATTCACTAGTTTACGTTCTCCTAATGCTTTTAGGTCGACCCCGGCGCTGAAGGATCTACCTTCGCCAGTAAGCACCACAAATCTAATGCTGTCATCATCTGAAGCTGCTGTTGCTGCCGCGTTTAGTTCTTCGAGCATCGTCGGGGTAATAGCGTTCAACGCCTCCGTCCTATCGAAGGAAATGGTGCAACGCTCTCCGTCTCTACTTACTTTAATTTCTGAATAGTTTCTCATTAATTGGTTTCGCTCTCTTTGGCTGCACATTTGTATTTGTTACGGACATTCACAAGAAGTCAAGAGCAACCTACACCACATTTGTTGATTTACCGTCT
>CAJQGN010000047.1 GCA_905477545.1 uncultured Acidimicrobiales bacterium
CGTTCTGTCCATTCCCATTCTTGTTGCAACGCTTCATCAAAACTGTAACTGTATTCAAGACTTTCTACATCACATCGAGCACCTGGGTAGCGGTTCCAATACCACGTACCACCGACTCCTGAACCAGCCTCGATCACGCGTACCTCGTAGCCCATTTTACGAAGGCGGTGAAGCATGTACATTCCAGCAAACCCAGCGCCGACCACGACAACATCTTTTTCTTGCTCGTCTTGCAAAACTTTTTCGGCCATGCTGATAAACCATAACCACCGATTTGCTCTTCAGTTCATTTTTATCGAAGTTTCAAGGGAAAGCCAACCCGTTCAAACAAGTCCTCAATCATCCGTAAAGTAAGACCCCAAACGACTCTTTTAGAATCAATCTGGATACCGGGCCACAACTGATTACCCAATGGCGGATACGCATATTGGATATGTCGAGATTCATCAAACAAATTCTCTAACGGAACCCAGACGATTGCAGCTACTTCATGATTCAAGCTTGTAGTGAAATTTTCTTGGTCATACCAGTACAGATACGGAGTCACTAATAATTTTTGAGAACTACCTTTTGGGCCGCCTTCTTGGTCACTCAGACAACCTAAAATCATCGTTTGATTTAAGTCGAATCCTATTTCCTCTAACGTTTCTCGTCGCGCCGTATCTAACGAGCTTTTATCTTTTAATTCAGTTCTCCCACCAGGAAAGGCCATTTGACCTGACCATGGATCTCCATCCTTAACAGCTCTCTCAATAAACAACACCTCAGGTCCTTTTTCACCTAAACGCATCACAGCTGCCACGGCCGCAGTCGGCCCCAAATGATTATCTTCGCGCCGTTCATCAAGAAAAGTTTTCAACATTAAGGGATTGAAGACGCTTTGCACAAGTATTTAGGGTACGTGGGCATCTATGGTCAAGATATGCCTGGTTTAGAAAAAAACGAATTTGATTTATTTCTCACAAAAGTCATTCGCTTTCGGGATGAGGCAATTACGCCTCGCGTTCTCGAATGGGAAAATAACAGAGCTTTCCCCAGCACAGTCCTCACACAAGCAGCCGCCGAACTTGGGCTTCTCGGAATGGAGATAGAAACAAAATCTGGTGGGCTTGGCCTCACATTCGAGCAAAAGTTACGTGTGCTCGACGAGATATCAGAAACCTCTATGCCCTTCGCTTTTAGCCTCGTCAATACCCACAACGTGGCGGCGCGAATAGCCCGCCAGGGTTCAGACAAGCACAGAGAATTATTTCTCAATGACCTGATTACGGGCACTCGATTTGGTTCAACTGCTCTCACAGAGCCATCCGCTGGAAGCGATTTTGGTGCGATAAAGACGTTAGCTACCCGCACTAAAGGTGGCTGGCTTCTAAGCGGCGAGAAAGCTTGGATCACAAATGCAGCTGCGTCAGATGTGATAATCATTTACGCCCAGACCAAAAAAGATGCCGGTGCCCGAGGAATAGCATCATTTTTAGTTGATGGAACTCAACAGGGCTTTAGCAGAACTGAGCCTTTCCCGTTAATCGGTGGCCATGCAATCGGAACTGGGGGATTTCGTTTAGATAACTACTTCTGTCCAGATGAAGATACTTTAGCTCCGGCAGGAGAAGGATTTCTAGCAGCACTCTCAAGTATCAACGAAGCTCGAACCTACGTCGCCTCAATGTGTTGCTCAATGGTTAGGTTCGCGTTACGAAAAGCTGTTATTTACGCTTCCACACGCAAAACTTTCGGACACACTCTGTTAGAGCATCAAGGTGTCGCTTGGTCTCTCGCCAACGTAGCTAACCAACTCGAGGCCGCATCGTTACTCACAGAGAAAGCCATTTCCACAATTTCTGCTGGTAACTCTAAGCAAGCTATTCTTGCTGCGTCACACGCCAAGAAATTCACATCCGAGATGATCGAGCCTGCCTTAGTAGCCTGCATCCAATCGATGGGAGCAGAGGGACTGCGAGAGGAGCATCTTCTAGGGCACCATATGTCAGCAGCCCGGATAGCTAATTATGTAGATGGTTCAACTGAAATACAAACTGAACGGATCTCCAAATCTCTTCTCCAAATCTACGGAACTTAGATTTCGTGGCCAGAGGGCACCCTAATCCGTTTCAAAAGTAATAACGCCAGCCCAAGCTTGCACAATAATGCAATAAGACGCGTCGGCCCTGCTTCCAAATAGTGCCTACTAGTCAAACTTTCTGCGAGGATAGACGAATGAGCGACCCTAAGCCGGCCACAGAGAAATCAGCTTATTTGAACCAATTAGCTCGGAACAAGCTTTCTTTCGATGACCCAGCGGACTTCGCGAGGGCTCGGCAAGGGTTTATCACTTCAATACCAGGTGGACGGATCGAATCGGATAATCAAACTATTTGGGACGCTTCAGCTTACGACTTCCTTAATAAAGACACCCACGCTCCGGACTCAGTACACCCCGGTTTATGGAGGCAAGCGCAACTCAACACGATTCACGGTCTTTTCGAAGTCTGCGAGGATGTCTGGCAAGTTAGAGGTTACGACATTTCAAACTTGACGCTCGTAGCGGGAAAAACTGGGTGGATTCTGGTCGATGTGCTGACTACCGCGGCCACTGCTTCAGCTTGCCTGGCGCTAGCCAATCAAACCCTTGGAGAACGACCAGTTGTCGCAGTCATTTACACACACTCTCACGCAGACCACTTTGGAGGAATAAAGGGCGTCACAACTGCTGAAGAAATAACCGCTGGAAAAATAAGGATTATCGCACCAGAAGGTTTCCTTAACGAAGTAGTTAACGAAAACGTAATAGCCGGCCCCGCTATGACACGCCGAGCGCTCTATCAATTCGGTTTATTCTTACCTCCTGGTGAACGCGGACACATCGACAATGGTCTCGGTAAGGCGATACCTTTTTCTCCTTCGGGTCTCGTAGCACCAACCGAAACGATCGCTTCAACCGGTACTGAGTTAACCGTCGATGGAGTTCGAATAGTTTTCCAAAACACTCCTGATGCAGAAGCCCCAGCCGAAATGAATTTTTGGTTTCCTGATTTACGCCTCTTATGCATGGCCGAAAACTGCACTCATAACATGCACAACCTCTACCCCATTAGAGGAGCACAGACCCGAGATGCCTTAGCTTGGTCGAAATATATTGACGAGGCACTGAACCTCTGGGGCGAAAAGAGCGACATTTTGTTCGCCACACATCATTGGCCAAGATTTGGTAACCACGACGTAAAAGAATTTCTTGTTCTACAACGCGATTTATACCGTTGGATCCATGACCAGACGATGCGGCTAGCCAACCTTGGCTTTACTCCCACCGAGATAGCAGAGCGCATGAACCTGCCGAGTTGTTTCTCTAACGAGTCTCACGTACAGGGCTACTACGGCACTCTCTCTCACAACGCAAAATCTGTATACAACAAATATCTTGGATGGTATGACGGCAACCCAGCAAACTTAAATCCTCATCCTCCAGAAGAAAGCGGTCGCAGATACGTAGAGTTCATGGGAGGTCCCAAAAGATTACTGGAACAGGCACGATTATCATTTGCATCGGGCGACTATCGGTGGGTAGCTCAAGTAGTCAATCACCTGGTCTTTGCAGACCCAAATAATCTCGAGGCTCGAAACCTTCAGGCAGATGCTCTCGAACAGTTGGGTTATCAATCGGAATCGGGGACATGGAGGAACGCCTACCTGTATGGTGCTCAGGAACTAAGAAATGGTTCTCTAAAAAGCGGAAGTGCCGCAGGCCGTCAGCTAGCGCATGCGATGACTGCTGAACAATTATTTGACAGCCTCGGGGTTCGCATCGACGGGGAACACATGACTGGCGTAGATGAAAGAATTAACTGGTACTTCACGGACCTGGATGAGAATCACGTCCTCGGGCTTAAAAATTGCACAATTAATCATTCTTCAAACACAACAGAGATCGAGGCAAGCGTCTCAATCGACATTAGCCGCGAGGTATTTGCAAACATTTTGGGAGGGACGACATCATTCGAATTCGAAAGCTCCGTCGGAAATATAACAACCTCTGGAAAAATTGAGGTCCTTCAACAACTATTCGAGTCACTCACACCGTTCGAACTTTTTGCAGTCATCGAGCCTTAGTGACACCTGATGCAGGTGTTGCTATAACTGTAGCGACCGCTCCAAGCACTACTAGGCCCCCTAGTCCTTGCGTTATGGTAATCGCTTCGTCGTGAATCGGCCAGGCTAAACCGATAGCTACAAGGTGCATAGTGAGCAGATACAAAGAAGATCGCGCAACTTCCATATGCCCATGCACCCATGTCATGAGAACGTGACCGAAGACGCCAGTTACGAAAGCGACGATTACTATCCATAGCCAATCGTTTCCACCGAACTCAGCCCAATCTTTTCTATCAGCTAACAAAGCAACCGGTAGAACCGTTGCCAGAAAAGCCCATATATTGATTCCCGCCATCCACTCAATCGGGTCAATGTCAGAAAGGGAGTCTGACCTCGCTTTTCGTGTGAGCACGAAATAAGCGCTGAAGGTGACCAAAGAAAGAGAGCTAAAGATAACTCCCAGCAAGGAACTCCTAAGTTCGGAACCCGCTCCCAGAATTACTACTACTGAACCACCGACACCAACCAAAGTAAAAATCAATTGACGCAGGGAAGCACGCTCTCCTAGCAACGGCACTGAAATCATTAGCAACAGTGCCGGGTTCATTGCCCCTATGACAGCGAGCACCGAAACCGTGGCCTCTTGCAAAGTCGCCACTACGAAGATGAGATTAATCCCAAAGCATATTCCTGGTAACGCCGTCTTTTTGAGAATCGAAAGCCTCAGCGAAGAACCTTTTAGCCATAACAAAGCTACTAAAAACGGAGCGGAGAGCCCAAACCGAATGAACGTAACAATCAACGGTGATGCAGTAATGAGCTTCGTAGTCGGTGGACCGACTCCCCATACGATCACTACTACACCCATAGCTACAATTGGAAGCCATTTTAAGTTTCGCTCAGGACGCGTTTGAATAGAAGCTGAGGCTCTGACTTCGAAAACAGAAGGCCTAGAAAAACCTTCGGAGGTTAAGACCACTCAACTCCAAACGCATCGTCAAACGCCAAGACTTCAGGCGATTGTCGAGTGATAGACCCGTGACCAGATCCAACTGGATAGCCAAGTGGCACAAGCGCCAGGGTCGCCCAATCATTTGGGATATCCAATGCTGTTTTCACCTTATCTTCTTCAAGGCAATGCAATGTCGTCAGTGTGCACCCGAGACCTTCTGTTCTCGCAGCGAGCATCGCGTTCTGCACAGCTGTGTACACCGACCCGCCTCCTACCATGCTTATCCGGTCCAATTTGGCATCCGTGATGGCCATCTGCTTTGGGTCAGCAATAAACATCAGAATTGCAGGTGCTTCGTGCAAGTGATCAGCTAAGTAGTCTCCTGCGCTTCGAGCACGTTGACCCTTTTCACGTTCTGCAGTAGGAAGCGCATCAAGGCGCGCGTCATAGCCCTTCGCATACTTGTACCAAGCCGGACGGTATATGTCTGCCAAGGCCTGTTTCCGATCCGGTGAAGACACTACGATAACTCGCCATGGCTGCATATTCCCACCTGTGGGAGCCCAACAAGCTGCTTGAAGCACCGTTTCCAGCACATCACGCGGAATTGGGTCCACTTTGAGTCGTCTTACCGCTCTCAAAGTGCTCATCATCTCATAGATATCGCTCATACGAATTTCCCCCAGTCGGCAAACGGCATTCTTTCGCTTCTTAATGTGTTAACGTTTTTCGTTTCATCTCGCTTACCGATCGCCATGCCACAAAACAACATTTCGTTGTCAGGAGCTTGCACAAAGTTTTGCACTGCTTTCCAATGATTTGCCCATGCTTCCTGTGGACATGTATCTAAACCAGCTTCTACGGCAAGCAGCATAAACGTTTGCAGAAACATTCCCAGATCCGACCATTGGGCAGAACCCATTTTTCGATCAACGAAACAAAAGAACGCTGCGGGCGCATCAAAGAAATCAAAGTTTCTAGCTAGATGGGCGTATCTCGCCGCCTTGTCTTCTCTTCCGACACCCATTTTTTCATACATTGCTTCACCTAATGCATACCGGTTAGTCCGATATGGCTCATGGAGTCCCTCTGGGTACACGGGGTACTCCGATTCGCTAGTGCTCTGGTCTTTCATGAAAGTTCTGAAACGATCCATCGACTGGCCATTGATTACATAGATTCTCCAAGGCTGCACGTTTCCGCCCGATGGGGCGCGCGCCGAAACTTCTAGCAGCTCTTGAATCATTTTATCACTCACTGGGTCTTGCAAAAAACCTCTTATAGTAGCTCGATGCTGAACTGCTTCAGTAACTTTCACGATTACCCCTCAAAATCTTGTTCAAACCTTGATTGTGCCGGACTTTCGCACAAGATGTCTTCTAAATCGGTGAAAGTCTCTAATGTTTAGAAACTTCTTTTTCATGAAGAAACCCATTTAACGCAGCAGCGACAATACTTATCCCAATTTTACCCATTCCGGACAAATTTTCTTCAGTAGATTACGAGCGTAGATTTAGTATCTGATTCTTCAATAGATTTCATCATCTAAGTTTTCGTCGCTTTGCATCACTAAAAATTGACCCACATTGGAGTGCGAATGTCTGTAAGCCCGAATTTTTCTATTGATCTATCTGGCCAAGTGGCATTCGTCACTGGCACTACTTCAGGGCTAGGGAAAAGGTTTGCAACAGTGTTAGCAGCTTGTGGAGCCAAAGTAGCTATCGCCGGCAGAAGAGCCGAACGCCTAGAAGAACTCGCTGCAGAACTGCGCCTAATGGGTGCTCAGGTCATGACCGTGCCGTTAGACGTCACCGACACCGATGCGCTATTTGCCGCTGTTGCAGCCGTAGAAGACGAACTCGGAACTATTCAGATTCTGGTGAACAATGCTGGGAAGCCAGATGCAAAATTAGCGTTGAAGATGGACCCGGCGTTTGTAGACGAAATGGTAGCAACAAATCTAACTTCACTTTTCCACCTGGCGAGCGAAGTCACGCGCCGGCTCATCGCAGCTGAGCTTCCAGGAAGAATAGTTAATATTGCTTCGATGGCTGCGTTCAGTGCCGGTATCGGGACTTCTTGGTACGCCATAACTAAAAGTGCTGTCACGCGTATGACTGAAATGTTGGCTCTTGAATTTGCCCGAAATAATGTCAACGTGAACTGCATAGCTCCGGGGGCGTTCGAGAGCGAAATGATGGATGGAATGTTGACCCGTATGGGTGACATTACCAAGGGCTTTCCGCGTCATCGACTTGGGACTCCCTCTCAACTCGACAGCACTCTTCTATTCCTCGTCTCCCCTTCTTCAGATTTCGTAACCGGCACAACAATTAAAGTCCACGATGCTCAAGGCGCTGGCTAGCCATGAGCGCTTCGATCGGTAGATTGTAGAGAGATGACGGATCTTCAGGCAGCAGCAGAACAATGGCAAACTCGAGGTTGGGTTTTGGTCCACGATCTGGTCCCAGTTGACGATATCGACTTAGCTGTTAACGAGCTGTGGGAGCTTTTCCCTACTCCGGATGAATACCACTCAGGTAGTTCCGCAGCCTCAACACGTTTTGAAACTGAGAGCACCGATGACCGTTATAGGCCAACCGACAATCGGGCGGCTTTCGAAGAAGCGCCCTCAGGTGAACTTAGTTTTCGCGCCCGTCAATTTTTGGGGCTAGTAATGTTTCCATACTCCTCGATGCTCCTTAACCGACTCCACATTCACCCCAACATAGTTAGCTTCGCTCAGCTTGCGATGGAAGAAACAGATCTCCGGCTATATCAGGCCAGAACGTGGGGAAAATATACTGGTGTGACCGATTACGGTCAACCTTTTCACCAAGATCGAAATCACAGTATTGTTCCTGACCGACTCGAAAAAGGTTGGTGGAACATGGAAGGGTTTCTCTACTTAAGCGATGTCGAGGACGGAGTTGGAGCAACTGAAATTTTAGGTAGCGGGTCAACTTTACCTATAGCAAAACCTATTTCGGCTTCTGGGAAACGGGGCTCTTTTTTGGCCTATCGGCCCGATATTTGGCATAGAGGAGTCAACCTAACCAGACCAGGGGGAGCTCGATTCATCATGAGTACTTCTTTCCGACACGCCGGACATGAATGGATCGGATTTGATAGCTTCCAGCAACACTCGAATCGAGGCCCTTGGTCTAAGTTTGCTGCGAGCTGTTCGCCCGAGGAGCTTGCCTTATTCGGCGCCCCACTTCCAGGTCATCCTTATTGGACTCCGGAGCTTGTTGATGCTTTCGAAGAGCGTTACCGAGGCATCGATGCCTCACCTTGGCGAAAACGCCTGCCTCTATGAGCAGCTTTTCGTTCGCCACAAAGAAGCTTAATTTGTGAAAACTGCACAAGAAGGCAACCGCTATAAAGAGTTCATCGCCTTCACGGCGCTTCTAACAAGCGCCGTTGCGTTGTCAATCGATATGCTCTTGCCGGCTTTTTCAGACTTACGTCTAGATTTTTCTTTAGCGGAAGACTCGAACCTGCCAGCCTTAACTATCACTTGCTTGTTTATAGGTATGGCAATCGGCACTCCGATCTACGGGCCGCTTGCCGACACCTTTGGTCGGATACGCATCCTGCAAATAGGGATCTTTCTTTTCGCGATTGGGGCAATCGGTTCAACGTTTGCTCCAAATTTAAGTTTCTTGCTTATTTCTCGAGTGATCTGGGGATTCGGCTGCGCTGCTCCTCGAAGTCTTGCTCAAGCCATGGTTCGTGATCGATTCGAAGGTGATGAGATGGCGCGAGTCATGGGCATCATCCAAACCGTGTTCTTTGCCGGACCTGTGCTCGCCCCCTTAATCGGCCATCTCCTTCTTCAAATTGGTTCTTGGCGCCTCACAATGGCATTTGGCCTCGCTACGGCCATAGCCATGTGGGCATGGTCATTTCGTATTCCGGAGTCTCTACCCGAAAACAAAAAAAGGGCCCTAACTTTTGACAGCATACAAACTGGAGCTAAAGCGGTCTGCCACAACCGAACCACGGTCGGCTACAGCTTGACCCTAATGTTTGCCGCTGGAGCGTTCTACAGTTTTCTCAGTAGCTCAGAACTGATCGTGACTCAGGTACTCAGCCGACCTGGTTGGTTTGTTCCTTATTTCAGCGTAACTATGGTGGTGATGGCTGCTGTCGCTTTGATGGGGAGCAAGCTAGTCGGACGAATAGGCGCTCGCTCCATGGCTCGCCGGGCAATTATTGCTCAGTTTGTTTTCAGCTCAATTTCGCTGATAGTTGCCTTGTCAACTTCAGGAGTACCGCCTGCTATTGTGTGGATGCTCTTAACCTCAGCACAGATTGCTTCAATGGTTCTCATGATGCCAACCATGACCACGTTGAGCCTCGAGCCGATGGGTGACGTTGCAGGCACTGCTACTTCCATTATCGGTTTCTTGTCTCTTGCTGGCGGAGCGTTACTCGGAGCTAGTATCGACCATCAGATCACAAGCACCGTCACTCCTTTAAGCGTTGGGTATGTTCTCTTTACTGGCATCGGACTTTTCGTCTTAGCGTTTGTAGTCCCAAAGGCTCAATAAAAACTTCATGGTTAATGAATTATCGTTGGAACAAAACGTGGGCCTCTAATTTGAGTGCCGCCCCATGAGACCTCTTCATTCTCGGCGACACTAAAGTTTGGAAATCTCTCCAGCCATTCTTCGATTGCTATCACCAGCTCCATACGAGCCAAGTTGGAGCCCAGACAGCGGTGAATCCCAATCCCAAAAGCAAAATGGCGATTTTCTTGGCGGTCAATCACAATGTGATCAGGATCATCAAACATTTCCGGATCGCGATTGCTAGCACCGAAGGGCAAAAAAACTTTATCTCCAGGTTTTACGGCCCGCCCACCAATCTCGGCGTCCTCAGTGACAACACGAGCCATAGTCACTGGCGCGTATGCGCGAAGAAACTCCTCAGTTGCGGTCGGTATTAACGAAGGGTCAACAAGCAGGCGTTTACGATCATCAGAATACTTAGCTAGATGCAACAGACTCGAACTAATCGAGCTCCATGTTGTATCCATACCGGCCAACAGAAGCAAAAAACATGTTCCAATCACATGCTTGTCAGTCAAAGAATCGCCGTTTGGCAAGACCTCTGCATGAAGTTTACTCACGAGATCGTCTTGTGGCTCCAATCGCCTCGCTCGAGACAACTCGGCAAAGTAATCGAGAATGTCTTTAGTAGCCCGATTCCTGCGATCCCATTCATCCGGGTGCGATTGCAAGATATCAACGGCCCATTCGGTGAACATCTGCGAGTCTTCTTTAGGTAAACCCAGCATTGACCCAATAACGCGCACAGGAATATGCCGCGCATATTCTTCCGCAATGTCTACGACAGAAGTTGGGTCTATCTGATCAAGTAATTCTCTAGCGATCAGACGAGTTCCATCGGCCATCTCGGCGACAGCTTTAGGGCTGAAAAAAGGCAGAAGCATACGTCTGACATCAGCATGGAACGGGGGATCGGAAGTAATTGGCGGTGCTACTAGTACTGATGTCCCATCTGGAGTCGCAGCAACTCCAACATCTCTCGAGGAAAAACTTTTAGTGTCATAAGCAACGGCTGCTATGTCTTCATATTTAGTTGGAAGCCACCCACCTCCATCAGATACCGATCGAGCTACTGGGCACTGCTCTCGAAGTTCTTTCCATATTTCTGGGGCACCTTGAACATAGGCCTGACTGAATAGATCTAAATCTTCAAGATTGAAATTTCCATTCATATAAAGGTTCCTTATCTCGCTGGACTAGCCCACCGCGTATGCTTCACCTATGCCATCAGCCCACAACGTATCAGAAACTCACCAAGGCAATCTCAGAGAGATAGCTCAAGACGTGTTCAGCTATATTCAACCAGACGGAACATGGTTCATTAACAACATGGGTCTGATAGTCGGAAAAACCGAATCCATCAGCATCGACACGACATCAACAGAGCGTCGCAATCGCAGCTACATCAACGCCATTAAAGCCCTTACCCCAAACCCAGTTAAGCTGGTCGTAAACACTCACCATCATGCTGATCACACACACGGGAACTTCATGTTTCCAGATGCAACTATTGTCGCTCATTCTGAATGTCGCAGAGTCATGGTCGAAACTGGAATCCCAAATTATCGATCAGCTTTCCCTGACGTAGAATGGGGCGAGCTTAAGTTCAGAGCTCCCGATATCACCTTCTCCGGTCTCACTACTCTCCATCTTGACGATTTAGCGATAGAACTAGCCGGCCTCGATTATGTGGCCCACACTGAGGGAGACCTACTCGTATGGATTCCCAGCAGGCGGGTACTCTTCACTGGAGATTTAATCTTTAACGGAGGCACTCCATTTGCGCTCTTTGGCTCAATCGAAGGAACCTTAAGGGCATTGGATGTAATCGAAAATTATGAGGCTGAGTTCATCGTTCCGGGCCACGGACCTGCATTTAACAAACAACAGACTAGCGAAGTTCTCCATACCCAGCGAAAATATCTTCGTTTTGTTCAAGCAACTGCGCTGCTAGGGGTACGCGAGAACCGAAGCCCGCTTGAGCAAGCAATCGCTACTGATCTAGGAACTTTCAGTTCCCTAACTGATTCAGAACGATTAGCTGGCAATCTTCATGTGGCTTACCGGGAGATCGCCGCTTCAGGCTATATCTGGC
>CAJQGN010000048.1 GCA_905477545.1 uncultured Acidimicrobiales bacterium
TGCGTGCAAAGTCGCCAAAGTGCGGCCGTGGAAAGATTTGAGAGCGCTAACAACTACGTGCCGCCCATCGCCACCATTTTTACGCGCTAACTTTATAGCTCCCTCTATAGACTCAGCACCGCTATTACAAAAAAAGACTTGGCCGCGCCCACCTTGCAAGCGATCAATAGTTGACGCCACTTCAAGACCTGGCGCTGTTTCAAATAGGTTAGACACATGGAGTAAAGTACGAGCCTGCTCAGCTATCGCATCAGCTACTGCTGGATGAGAATGTCCAAGCGAGGTAACTGCTAAGCCGCATAAGAAATCTAGGTACCGTTTCCCCTCGCGGTCAAAAAGTTCAGTACCGCTACCTCGAACAAACTGGACCGGAGGTATCCCGTACGTTCTCATTAACGGATAGCTATCAAGACCTTCAGCTGCGATTGTTTTCGTGTTCATTGAATCCATCTTTCAAGAAAAGTTGCGGATTTAGGCCATTACGGAACGATCATCGTCCCAATACCTAAATCAGTGAAAAGTTCAAGGAGCGAAACGTGCGGGACGCGTCCGTCTAAAAGGTGAGCACTAGAGACACCGTTTTCAACGGCTCGCACGCAGGCTTCAATTTTCGGGATCATTCCACCGCTAAGGAGGCCAGAGTCTATTTTCTCTTGCAACTCAGAAATAGTGGCTCTCCTGATTAACGATTTTTTGTCGTCGAAGTCTTCATAGAGACCAGCAACATCTGTAAGGTAAACTACTTTTTCTGCTTTCAGCGCTTCTGCTACAGCACCAGCAACAGTATCCGCGTTTATGTTGTAAGCCTGACCGGTGGCGTCTGCACCGATTGTGGACATAACTGGTATCAGACCTTCAGAGAGTAGCTTCGCTAAGAGCGTTGGATTTATCGAAGACACATCACCGACGAAACCTAATTCGGGGTTGCGCGCAGCAGCAGTAATCAAACCACCGTCTTCACCGCTGACACCCACGGCATGAGGGCCATGGACGTTGATTGCTCCAACAATGTCACGATTCACTTTGCCAACGAGCACCATACGAGCAATGTCCAAGGTTTCAGCATCTGTCACTCGCAGGCCATCACGAAATTCAGACTTTTTGCCCAATTTCTCCATCAGGGCACCTATCTGAGGACCTCCGCCGTGAACGACGACGGGCAAAATTCCGACCTGCTTCATCAAAACGATATCCTCAGCGAAACGCATAGACACGCTGTCATCTGCCATCGCGTTACCGCCATATTTAATAACCACGATTTTGCCCCTCCAACGCTGTATGTAAGGGAGGATTTCGATCAAAAATTGGGCGTTTTCCAGGTGCTCCTCGATAGAACGACTTTCGCTAGGCATTTCTTTTTCGTCAGCATCACTCACTAGTCGCAAAATCGCAGCAACTCCTTTATCGGTAGAATCGTTGTCAGTCATCTAATATCCAGCATCCACTGATCACGGCATAAGCCCTAAGGAAGGCAATCCGGTTGTTTCTTTAAGGCCTAAAACTACATTGGCGCATTGAAGAGCCGCTCCTGAAGCTCCTTTGACGAGATTGTCTAACGCACTTATCACAACCAGCCATCCGGTCCGATCATCAACGCGAGCTGTAAGATGAACGGTGTTCGCACCTAATGTCGACTTAGTTGAGGGCGGTGTTTTGTCAACGAATATAAAAGGTTCATCGTCATAAGCGTGATGAAGCACCTGCATAGCATCAGCGGATGTAAAACTGCTGTTGACTGGACGAGCGTAGCAAGTCGCTAGTATTCCCCGAACCATGGGCGCAAGGTGCGGAGTGAACAGAACCTCGCACCCGATTTCTTGTTCCATCTCAGGCGTGTGTCGGTGATCTAGTAATCCATACGCTGCAAAGTTCTCGTCTACCGTCGCGAATGTTGTATTTGCCTTTGGTGCCCTTCCAGCACCGCTCACTCCGCTCGCTGCATCCACGATTACGCCTTTGGTTTCTATATAGCTGCCGTTTGAAAATGGAGACAAGGCAATAATTGCTGCCGATGGATAGCATCCAGGCACCGCAATTCCTTTGGCGCCCGGCATCGACTCTCGATAAAGTTCAGGAAGGCCATAAACAAAGTCATTCAGAAGCTTTGGCGCCGAATGCTCCATCCCGTACCACTTTGGATACAAGGCTGGATTTTTGAGTCGAAAATCTGACCCTAAGTCCAAAACGCAGCCAACTTTTCCATAGAGATCATCAACAACTGCCTGACTAGCCATGTGCGGAAGACCCAAGAAGACAGCATCGAGGCCCAAAAAATTTTCAGGGCTATACACAGAAAAGACTAGCTCTCCGTAGGCTGCCGCCAAGCTCGGGTACAAATCACGAACCCTTGTACCTGCTTGACTATCACCAGTTATCGATACCAGTTCTAAGTGCGGATGCTCTGCTATCAGCCTCATTAGTTCCGCACCGGTAAAACCTGATGCACCAACGATTCCAACACGCGCTTGCTCCATGCATCAAATCATACTAGTTATGCATTTGGATGCAATATTATTCAACATTTATTTTTTTGATTAACCCCTTCCAAATTCATCTACTCACAGATCCAGACAAGCTAGCGGACTCAGAAACATTCACTATTCAGCGCTCTCATTCTCAGCGTTCGAGACATTACCCGAGCTTAAAGCAACTAATGTTCCAAACATGCACGACGGGCCAGGCAACTTTAAGGAATGGCGTGCCATAGCTGCCCTTGGGATAATGACCTGCACTTGCTATGGCTCATGGTTCTATGCGTTTGGGATTCTAGTAACACCCATTACCCAAGACACAGGCTGGTCACTCACATTCTTGGGTGGCATATTCGCTACTGCTCAAGTTATTCACGGTCTAGGTGCGCCAATAGGCGGACGCATCCTGGATAAGTGGGGCGGATCAGCAGTCTTCACGATTCAAGCGGTTGCAGCATTAATAATGCTTCTGGGAAGCTGGGCGACTCAACCTCTGACATTTGCTGTGATATGCAGCCTAAGCGCCGGCACCCTCATGGCCACGGGTTTCTATCATGTCTCCACCACAGCCGCCGCACGGTTGAGGCCTAGCGATCCAAGCAAGTCAATAGCTGTCCTAACTGCAATCGGCGCTTTTTGCAGCCCGATCTATTTACCGCTCGGAGCGTATTTAATTACCTCCACTGATTGGCGCGCAACATTTAGAATTTTCTGTTTACTCGCATTTTTCGGAGCTATGACTGCAGCAATCTTTGCATCCAAGGGGAGATCTCCATCCGGATCACTTCCTTCAAGTCAGCCTTTGAGAGCGCTCAAAAAGGCAGCGCAGATACCTTTGGTCAGACGAATGCTCATTGCGTATGGCTTCGGTGGCTTCGCTTACAGCACTCTTTTGGTCTACCAAATTCCAATTATGGTGGATGCAGGCGTGACGCTGCAAACAGCCGCATCAGCAGCTGCTTTTAGAGGTTTTATGCAAATCTTCGGACGGATCGGAATCATTGGCTCTTTTGCGATACGCAAACCAGCTTTCGCCATGCAGTTTGCCTTCTTCACTGCTGGAGTCGGCTCCATCTTCTTGCTTAGCCAGAACGTTATTTCATGCTTTTTTTATGGAGCTGCCGTTGGTATCGGGCTTGGAGCCATGACTCCCCTCCAGGCGATTTATGGCCAGCTCATTTTCAAAAATGAGGACCTCGGACTGCTCATGGGTATGCAACACACCGTTACTTCACTCTCTGGAGGGTTCGGGCCATTGTTGGCTGGGTTAACCAGTGATTTGTTCAATACTCAGAAGCCAACAGTGGCCATAGCATCTTCGACCCTGTTCATTGCAGCAGCACTATTGCGCAGCATTAAGGCTTAGAAAAATCACGATACCCCGGGGCATTCTCGAATAAAATTACTAATATTCGCTCATTAGTCGCTATCCTTAGAGACGCTCTCGATCTGGGTCAATGGCGTCCCGTCCTAGCAACTCAAACCTTTTAGAATTTCAATCAATCGAGTTCCGGAACGTCTCCACTATGCATACTTCTTATCCTGGCCAAGTTAATCTTCCAGTCGCACAAGGTCTTTACGACCCTAGCAATGAACACGATGCCTGTGGGGTTGCTTTCGTTGTTGATATGCATGGACGGAAGTCCCATGAAATGGTTCAAAATGGCCTTAAATGTCTATTTAATCTGGACCACCGCGGTGCTACCGGAGCAGAAGCTAATGTTGGCGACGGCGCTGGCATACTCATTCAAATTCCTCACGAATACTTCACCAGCGTTTGCGAATTTAAGCTTCCAGCCCCTGGTTATTATGCTACTGGGATGGCATTTTTGCCTTCCGAGAACACAGAAGCAGCAGCCGCAGCCATCGAACAAATTGTTGAGTCTGAAGGCCTTCACGTAATCGGCTGGCGAGAAGTTCCTACAGATCCATCTACTTTAGGAAGCTTCGCTGTAGATGCTATGCCTGTATTCAGAACTATCTTTATAGGAGATCTGGCAGACGAGCCAATACATTCACTCGAATTAGAACGCCGGTCATTTATAATCCGGAAGCGAATCGAACACGAAACTCGACCTTCGACATATTTCCCATCGTTGTCAGCGCGAACCTTTGTCTATAAGGGAATGCTTACTTGCGAGCAACTACCACAATTCTACCCAGACCTAAATGATGAACGACTGAAAAGCTCAATGGCGCTTGTGCATTCAAGGTTCAGCACAAACACTTTTCCATCATGGCCTCTAGCCCATCCTTATCGACTAATAGCGCACAACGGTGAAATCAACACTGTTGAAGGAAACCGCAACTGGATGCAGGCACGCGAAGGAAATCTCAGCAGCGCCCTGTTCGGAGATCGTTTAGAGAAGGCTTTTCCTATTATGACGCCGGGAGCCTCGGACACTGCGAGCTTCGATGAGGCTCTCGAGCTTATTCATTTAGGAGGAAGATCCCTTCCTCACGCGGTACTCATGATGGTCCCTGAGGCTTGGGAACATCACGAAGGGCTACCAGACTGGAAAAGAGATTTTTACCAGTACCACGCATCGCTAATAGAACCATGGGATGGGCCGGCTTCGATAGCTTTCACTGATGGGTCGGTCATTGGCGCTGTCTTAGACCGAAACGGACTCCGCCCTTCACGATTCTGGGTAACTGACGAAGGTCTGGTGATCATGGCCTCCGAAGTTGGCGTCCTCGACATAGACCAGTCAGCAATCGTACAAAAAGGCCGCCTCCAGCCAGGGAAAATGTTTCTAGTTGACACATCCCAAGGTCGAATTGTTGGTGATGAAGAGTTAAAAGAGACATTGGCGAAAGAGCAACCGTATGGTGATTGGTCACAAGAAGGTCTTTTACACCTCGACGACTTACCCCCTCGATTTCCATTAAATCCTCAACACGCCTCAGTGATTAAACGCCAGAGGACCTTTGGCTACACCTCAGAAGAACTAAAGATCCTTATGGCACCCATGGCTAGAACAGGTGGGGAAGCCCTCGGCTCGATGGGAACCGACACTCCCATCGCAGTATTGTCCGATCGTCCTCGGTTGCTATTCGATTATTTTGTCCAACTATTCGCACAAGTCACTAACCCTCCTCTCGACGCCATCAGAGAAGAGTTAGTCACTTCGACCTCCTCGGTCCTTGGCCCAGAAACAAACCTGCTAGAACCAGGACCTGAATCTTGCCGACAAATAGTGATTCCGCACCCAGTTCTGTCGAACGAAGACTTAGCAAAAATTACTTACCTAAACGAAACATCTGAGAACCCAGACTTTAAATCTTTCACTATCGATGGCCTGTACCCAGTAGCTGATGGTGGCTCTGGCATGCAGCTTTCTATCGAGAATATTCAGAGAAGCGTTTCAAAAGCCATCGAAGATGGCGCAAAAATTATCGTGCTTTCGGATCGATTCAGCGATGAAACCCTAGCCCCCATCCCATCGCTGCTATTAACCGGAGCTGTGCATCACCACTTAATTCGTGAACAGACGAGAACCAAGGTTGGCCTAATTGTCGAGTGTGGTGACGCTCGAGAAGTTCACCACATGGCATTACTCCTCGGTTACGGCGCAGGAGCTGTAAACCCATATCTTGCCTTCGAATCAATCAGTGACATGATCAAGGAAGGAATTATTAACGAAATTACTGAGGAGCAAGCGTTCCGCAACTACATAAAAGCTTGCTCTAAAGGCATCCTGAAAATTATGTCGAAGATGGGAATATCGACTGTTGCTAGCTATACCGGCGCTCAAGTATTTGAGGCAGTAGGTGTCTCAAAGGAACTAATTGATACTTACTTCTTAGGAACAAAATCAAAGTTGAGTGGGATCAATATCGACGTGATAGCAAAAGAAGTAGCTTCTAGACACGCTTTCGCCTATCAACCACACCCAGAAAAGTTAGCCCATCGCGAGCTATGGGCAGGTGGAGAATACCAATGGCGTCGAGAAGGCGAGCATCACCTGTTCAATCCAGAAACTGTTTACAAGCTTCAGCATGCAACAAGAGTTGGTCGCTATGACCTATTCAAAGAATACACCGAGCTGGTAGACGAACAATCAGAAAAGTTAGCAACTATCAGAGGCCTCCTGACAATAAGACCTTCTGAAAGTGGCCCCATCCCGATAGAAGATGTCGAGCCCTCGACCGAAATCCTCAAACGTTTCTCTACTGGTGCTATGAGCTATGGCTCTATATCAGCCGAAGCACATGAGACACTCGCCATCGCCATGAATCGGATAGGTGGGAAATCCAACACTGGCGAGGGCGGCGAGGACTCAGACCGCTTTACTCCAGACGAAAACGGAGATCTCAGACGATCAGCTATCAAACAAGTTGCATCGGGAAGATTCGGTGTCACATCAGAATACTTAGTTAACTCTGATGATATTCAAATAAAAATGGCTCAAGGAGCGAAACCAGGAGAAGGCGGGCAACTCCCCGGAGCTAAAGTATGGCCTTGGATCGCTAAAACCCGCCACTCGACCCCCGGCGTTGGCCTGATCTCCCCGCCACCTCACCATGACATTTACTCAATCGAAGATCTGAAACAATTAGTCCACGACCTCAAAAATGCCAATCCAGACGCACGGGTCCACGTGAAACTCGTGGCCGAAGTGGGCGTTGGAACCGTCGCCGCAGGCGTTTCCAAAGCTAAAGCCGATGTTGTTCTGATTTCCGGCCATGACGGCGGTACGGGTGCATCACCACTAACTTCTTTGAAACATGCCGGAGGGCCATGGGAGCTAGGCCTAGCAGAGACCCAACAAACTTTATTAATAAATGGTTTACGCGATCGAATCATTGTGCAAACTGATGGACAGTTAAAAACTGGTCGAGACGTCATTATCGCAGCGTTATTGGGAGCTGAGGAATTCGGATTCGCCACAGCTCCACTCGTCGTGTCTGGTTGCGTAATGATGAGGGTTTGCCACTTGGACACTTGTCCCGTAGGAGTAGCAACTCAAAACAAAGAACTCCGATCGAGGTTTTCTGGAAAAGCAGAGTTCGTAGTCAACTTCTTCGAATACATTGCCCAAGAGGTACGGGAGTACCTAGCTGAGCTCGGGTTCCGTTCTATCGACGAAGCCGTTGGCAGAGTCGACCGTTTAGAGCCGGATAAAGTTATTTCACATTGGAAAGCCGATGGTTTAGACCTATCACCGCTACTCCACATTCCCACATCACCTTGGGAACAAACTCGGTTCTGCTCGAAAGAGCAAGATCATGGTCTCGCTAACTCCCTCGACCAAAAATTGATCAAGCTAGCGAGACCTGCATTACAGAATAAAGAAAAAGTTACTATCAACACCGAAGTACGGAATATACATCGCACCGTAGGCACCTTGCTAGGGCATGAGATAACGAAGGTCTACGGGGGTTCAGGACTTCCTAGAGACACAATTGAAATCAACATGACCGGTTCTGGCGGTCAAAGCCTCGGCGCATTCATTCCTTCAGGGATGACTATGCGTCTCGAAGGCGACACAAATGACTTCCTAGGTAAAGGACTTTCGGGAGGCCGACTTATCGTCAGGCCACCTGCATTATCTCATATCGACTTCGTCGCAGAAGACAACATTATTGCTGGAAACGTCCTACTTTATGGCGCTACTGCCGGAGAAGTTTTTATTCGAGGCATGGTGGGCGAACGATTCTGTGTCAGAAACTCAGGGGCGATTGCAGTTGTCGAAGGCGTAGGAGATCACGCTTGCGAATACATGACCGGAGGAAAGGTAATCATCCTAGGTCCTACTGGAAGAAATTTCGGAGCAGGAATGTCCGGCGGCATGGCTTACGTGTACGACCCTCAAGGCATTTTTCACCGAAGCCTCAACACCGAGATGGTTGATTTAGAAGTATCGTTATCGGAAGAAGACACTGAATTCATAAGAGAATTTCTCGGTCATCACGTCCAAGAAACTGGTTCTGTAATCGCTGAACAGGTTCTTCAGCGTTGGCATCAAAATAGTAGACACTTTAAAAAAGTTATGCCAAAAGATTACCGACGAGTTCTCGAGGCAATCAGCAGCGCAGAAGAGCAAGGGCGCAACGTGGAAGAGGCCATCATGGCAGCTTCGATTCGCTAGAAGGACCCCACAATGACCAATACTCAAACCACATACCAGAAAACACTTACGCATGGCTGATATCAAAGGTTTTTTAAAGCATCAGAGAGAACTTCCCTCTCGGAGACCTGTCCAAATTCGTCTTATGGACTGGAACGAAGTCCATGAGGATTTCAGTGACGAAAAACTTCAACAACAGGCAAGTCGGTGCATGGATTGCGGAATTCCATTCTGCAATAACGGATGTCCGTTGGGCAACATAATCCCTGATTGGAATGACCTCGTGTATCGGGATCGCTGGGAAGATGCTATTGAACGGCTTCACGCTACGAATAATTTCCCAGAGTTCACTGGGAGACTTTGCCCAGCTCCGTGCGAAGGCGCGTGTGTCTTAGGGATAAACCAAGACCCAGTGGCGATTAAACAAGTGGAAGTGGCCATAATTGACAAGGCATGGAACCTCGGATGGGTAAAACCTATTCTTCCTACTACCAAGTCGGGTAAATCCGCTGCTGTCGTCGGTTCAGGACCAGCGGGACTTGCGGCGGCACAACAACTTACGCGCGCTGGCCATGACGTTACGGTTTTCGAGCGAGCAGATCGCATCGGCGGCTTACTTCGTTACGGGATTCCAGAATTCAAAATGGAGAAGCAACAAATAGACCGTCGGGTAAATCAAATGGAAGTAGAAGGAACTATCTTCCGAACAAACACCGACATTGGGACCGACATCAGCGTGGAAACCCTGATGGAGGATTTTGATGCAGTAGTACTAGCGGGCGGAGCGACAAGAGCAAGAGACCTCCCGATACCGGGCCGAGAGCTTGTAGGCATTTACCAGGCAATGGAATATCTACCTTGGGCCAATCGAGCCCAAATGGGCGACATGTCGGCGGATGAGGTCCCGGTGAATGCCAAGGACAAAAAAGTAGTAATCATTGGCGGTGGCGATACCGGAGCAGATTGTCTCGGAACCGCTCATCGTCAAGGAGCCGCAGAGATTCAACAGTTTGAGATCATGCCACAACCGCCCCAAGATCGATCAGTTTCTAACCCGTGGCCAACATTCCCAATGACCTACAAAGTTACTTCTGCACACGAAGAAGGCGGTGAACGGCTTTATTCAGTCAACACTGAAAAATTTTTGGGTGACGACGAAGGTAATCTTCGGGGGCTCGCAGCCCATGAAGTTGAAATGGTAGAAGGCAAATTCCAAAAAATAGAGAACTCAGACTTCGAGATCGAAGCAGATCTGGTTTTTCTCGCAATGGGCTTCACTGGGCCAGAAGACAACGGATTGTTTAGCCAAGTCGGTATCAACCTTGATGACCGAAGCAACGTTGTTCGTAATGCAAGCTACGAAACTAATGTCAACAATATTTGGGTCTGCGGAGATATGGGAAGAGGGCAAAGCCTAATTGTGTGGGCTATAGCTGAAGGGCGTTCATGTGCTGCAGCTGTTGACTTAGCTCTCTCTGGATCGAGCACCCTTCCGATAGCGATACAACCGACTGATCGGCCATTATCTTAATAATTAAATTCATAATGCTAAAGCACATGGGCTCAACTGTGTCGAATAAAAACAGATTCTTCTTCCAAATATGGACACGAACAAAATCGTACAAACGAGATCATCACATCAGCGTTTACCTGACTACAACGGTAACGAAACAATCAGGGTCTTAAAATCTTCAGAAAAAATATTAATGAGCATAACCTGATCACCCCTGTTTATCAGGTCCGACACTTTCAATATTGAAATGAACCATACATCTTTGATCCAACACCATCGCCCGTCGATAGTCGTCCCAATCAGGGTGCTCACCATTTAGGGTTCTGTAATAGGAAACTAGCTGTTCCATCGCATCTTGCTGACTAACGACAGTCGCGGTGCAAGTAAGTTGAACCCAACGGCCCATCCATTTATCTGGAAAAACACAGAGCCATGAAGTCGGCGACCGCCGCAGATTCCATGTCTTTATTGCCGTCTCTCGGGTACTCATAACTATCGTTTCATCAACTACCGCTAGCGTCACAGGAGACATTTGCGGCGTGCCATCTTTACGCCGTGTGGCGAGAATCGCTCGAGAATTCTTTTTTACGTAATCAAGTCCGGATGCTATTTCCATGAGCACATCTTATACCGAACATAAAAATACCTTGTGTGAAATGTCGAGAGGCCATTACCCACCGTCCAATTTTCGAC
>CAJQGN010000049.1 GCA_905477545.1 uncultured Acidimicrobiales bacterium
CGCTGGTTGCGCTACTTGGCTAGCGGCTGAGACTGGTGGCTGGATTACAGGACAGACCATAGTCATGGACGGTGGGGGCCTGATTGCTTTCAAAAAGGATACTGAGTGAATACTATTTCTAGGTGGCTAGTCGGAGCGAGGCCTAAAACCTGGCCAGCAGCAATAGTGCCCGTGATCGTGGGAACGGCAGCCGCTGAAAGCGAGTTGACTTATTGGAGGGCGTTAGTCGCACTCGTAGTTTCTTTGTCCTTGCAGATTGGGGTGAATTTAGCTAATGACTATAGCGATGGCATAAGAGGAACAGATAAGGATCGGGTTGGTCCAGTTCGCTTAGTAGCCTCGGGTTTAGCGTCGCCACGAGCAGTTCTGTTAGCCGCGTTCGTCGCCTTCGGAATTGCGGCGTGCAGCGGGGCGATAGTGGCCATTACTGTTTCTTACTGGCTATTTGCAGTGGGAGCTGCCGCTATAGCTGCGGCTTGGTTCTATACCGGCGGCACAAAACCTTATGGATATCTAGGTTTAGGCGAAGTTTTCGTTTTTGTCTTTTTCGGCTTAGTTGCTTCATGCGGTTCGACGTTTCTTCAGGATGAACGGATTACGGCTTTGGGCGTTGGGTGTTCTATCCCAGTTGGCCTTTTCGCTGTTGCGTTGTTGATAACAAATAATTTACGTGATCGGCCAGCAGATTTGCTCAGCAACAAGAAGACTCTTGCAGTTCGAATGGGGGACGCGCCAACGAGGATCCTATATTGCGTAGTGGTAAGCATTGCATTTGGCTTTTTGCTCTATTTGGCGTTATTGCGACCTTGGGTACTACTAGGGTTTTTAGGAGTTCCGCTGGCTGTTTCTCCAATAAAAACAGTGGTCAATGGAGCTAAAGGACAAGCTCTCATAGCAGTGCTGGGCGCAACAGGAAAGGTGCAGATGGTCACCGGTCTGGCTATGGCTGTTGGGCTAATAGTAGGAAAATAGTTTGGCTCAAAAATCTCTTGTGGCGGTGATCATTTGTGTAATGCCGCCGCTTAGCAATTGGCGCTTGGCGTCCCTGCACCCGGAATTTTTGAGTGACTGCATCATTTCACCGGGTGGGGGAAGATAGCTCACCGGTTTTGGGAGGTATCTGTATGCAGATTTATCTGAAAGAGCTGAGCCTATTAACGGCACTATTTTACCGAAGTATAAAGAATGGCCAGTTCTCAAAATTCTGCTCTTCGGCTGAGCTACATCAAGTAGTGCTATTCGTCCCGCGGGCTTTACGACTCGACTTATCTCCTGAAAAAAAGAATCTAGATCAGTAAAGTTTCGCAAGGCGAATCCACAGGTCACGCCGTCGATACTGCTTTCAGCGAGAGGCAGACATAAAACGTCAGCGCGCACGAGTGAGGCTATAGTGCGAGAGGCTCCTAACATTCCTTGGCTGAAGTCAACACCAATCGGAGATAACTCAGCAGCTAACAGGTCATTGCACATGTCACCCGTGCCACAAGCAAGATCTAAAATTTTGGAACCTTTAGGTAGCGATAGAGCCTGTACTGTTTTGCGTCTCCACCTTACGTCAAGGCGGAACGTCATTAGCCTGTTAACTAAATCGTATCTAGGCGCAATACGGTCGAACATGTCTTCTACAAGCGCTGCTTTGGCTTTCCCTTGGGGAAGCTTGTCCATGGTGCTAGTCGACTCTCATGTGTAGACCCGGTAAATGCATTCAGCTACACAGGCTGGTCTCTCTGAATCTTCTATCTCAAATATTAGTTCTACGATGTATTGAGCTCCTCCAGTAAATTCCTCTACTGCTTGCAACGTAGCTCCCATTCTTACTCGAGAACCCACTGGAACTGGAGCTGTGAACCTGAGTTTGTTTGCTCCATAGTTAACCCCCATTTTGACATCGCCGCCAATTACAAAAGCCTCTGACATGAGCATCGGGGCGAGAGATAAAGTGAGGTAGCCGTGGGCAATGGTCATTCCGAAAGGGCCGGCCTTTGCCCTCTCTTCATCAAGGTGGATCCATTGGTGGTCGCCGGTCGCATCTGCAAACAATTGGACTTGGGCAGGAGTAATTGTGTGCCATTCGCTAAAGCCTATTTGTTTACCGATTCGTGACTTAAGGTCGTCTATTCCGTCTATCTGAGTCGTCATAACCTTAAGTCTATGGGTGGGTTCGTGTTACCTAAACTTTAATGACTCAACGGAACCAAATTTTTTTGTAGGATCGACTGTGAGGGTGAAGGAGCAGAACCACTAAGACAATGTCAAACATTAAGCGTAGGAGGAAACCCATGCCCAGACTAAAGTTTATGCCTACCCAAAGCGTTGCAAGAACAGAGTAGCAGGCAGAGAACAACGCTAAGATATAGCCCCATTTTCGTTCGTTAGTAATTCCGATGCCGCCAGCTACAAAAGTTCCAGTAAGTAAAAGTGCGAATAGCGTTGCAACTCCCGAACCGAATAAGTCAAGTGGAAGCTGCCGGTAGTAGGCACTGCCAAACAGAACCATTCCCACAGCGCGAAAATATGAAAGCATGACTGCGCTGTAAAGAGTTTGGGGTTGCGTTGGGTTTAGCCATCGTAAATTTTGCGAACTCACAGAATTTGCCTCCGGACCCTATGTTAGCTAGGCCACTCGCAAGTCCTATGTATTTTAAAATTCCTAGTGTTACTTTCACAACTGGTAAAAATAGCTTGAATAAACTATTCACAAGTTTGCAGTACTTAAAGCCTTAGTTCTTCAGGCCATGCCAGTTCTCATGGGCCCGTTGCCACTCACCCGTGCCTGTTGTGTTGCTATCAATGGAGTCCAAAGTTTCTGAAATGTCCTGCAGAATGACCACAATTTTATCATAGCTGGTTCTGTTTTTGGGTTGAAGTCGTCGAGCTATCCAAGTATAAATGCCTGTGATCGCTACTACTGCCAAATTGTGAGCGGCGCTAGAAACCTTCGAAGCGCGCTACCTCGGAAACCTTCTCCCGTTCGCTTGCTAGGGTATTTTCGATCTTCGTAGGGTCTGCCCAACCAAGACTCATACCGCTCACCAACAACTCATTGTCCGGAATCCCAAGATGACGGATAACAGCTTCCTGGTAGGGAACCCACGCTGCTTGGGGACAGGTGTCAAGTCCTAGCCCTTTAGCTGCAAGCATGAGAGTTTGTATATACATGCCCACATCAGCCCAGTTCCCTCGCTCCAGATAAGAGTCAATCGTTACGAATATTCCCACGGGCGCATCAAAAAAATGAAAATTTCGCATAGCTTGCTTAGTGCTCCCATCTCGATCACCTTTTTCAATGCCAACTAAGTTATAGAGGGACCACCCCACAGCTCGTCGCCGGCTGTTGTGGATGTCATCCCAAACGGATGGGTAGTAGTCGAAGTCCTCATAACTCGCACCTTGGCCACTCTCTGCCATTGCTAACACGGCATTGGTGATGGCAGTTTTTACTTCGCCGGCGCACAGATAAACGTGCCAAGGTTGAGTATTAGTGCCACTAGGTGCGCGCTGTGCAATCTCCAAGAGCTCCAGGAGCTTTTCTTTGGGAACAGAGTCTGGCTTAAAAGCTCTGATCGATTTACGTTGTTTAATTGCCTCGATAACATCGATGCTTGTGTCATCAGTCGCCTTCACGATTCTGGCCTGCTTTCTTCTATCCCTCTTCACATCACAGAAATACTATTATCATAATAGTTACGAGTTGTGGACGTTAACAGACCTGCCCGGTTGAAGTGTTTAGATGAACGGCGTATCTCTTCAACGACGACATCTATTTGACCGCCTGCTCTAACTTTCCTGGTAATTCCCATATCGGCCGCAGGTACTTCGATAAAATTTCATAATGCACGTGGACACAAGGACCCTTTGAAGGCTTGAGTCTTAAGTCTGTTACATTTGTTTCAATTCACAATCGCATGTGTTGAGATATGGCTAGCGGTGGATTAGGAACTACTAGTCAACTTGATTTCGCCGATCGACGAGTTTTAAGCACTACTTGCTGTTCAGCGCGTAACTGTCCGCAGGCGGCGTCAATATCGCTACCTCTGGTATTTCGCACTGTCGCATTTACTCCCAAGGACTCTAGAAGGTCTCTAAATTCAAGAATTCTTTTCGGATCAGTCCCCCTAGTTTGGTAACCAGGAGTGCTATTCAAGGGTATGAGATTCACGTGCGCCCGCAGCGGAAGTGAATAGGAGGCTAGCTGTTTAGCGTCAGTGTCCGAGTCATTAATTCCTTCGATCATGGCCCATTCAAAGCTAATCCGCCTTGTTTTTTGACGCATGTAAAATTGGAGAGAATCTGCAAGTTCTCTTAGAGGGTAAGTCTTATTTATAGGGGCGATCTTGTTGCGTGTTTGGTCGTTTGCAGAGTGAAGAGAAACCGCAAGGTTTATAGGCAGTTCTTCGTTAGCCAACCGTTTGATACCAGGTACCACGCCGACGGTGGACATCGTGATGTGTCTTGCCCCGATCCCCATATCTGAATTGATGCGAGTAACAGCACTCCAAACTGACTGAAAGTTTGCTAGTGGTTCGCCCATTCCCATGAAGACAATGTTGTCGATACGTTTATCGCCTGCGCGTTGAGAAGATCGAATGACTTGTTCAACTATCTCTCCGGTCGTTAGGTTTCTGTCGAAACCAACTTGACCAGTGGCGCAGAAGCTGCATCCCATAGCGCAACCTGCTTGAGAGCTAACACAGACTGTCGACCGGTGTCGGTAGTGCATTAGTACCGATTCGACGAGCAGGCCATCTGGTAGCGACCAAAGTTGTTTAACTGTTGCTCCGTTATCGGCCTCGGTCTCTCGCACAAGTGTTAGAGCCGCAGGTAAAAGTTCGCTAAAAGCTATTCGTAATTGTTTAGGGACGTTAGTGATTTCGTGAGGTTCTTTGCACTGAGAATAAAGGCCGTGCCAAACTTGATCGACACGGTACTTGGGTTCGCCGTCTAAAAGTTCAGTTAACTCTTTTCGCGATAGTTCATAACGAGTAGTCACGCTTAAGAGGGTACGCCTATATTCTGTATTTCATGTCCGGGCATCGATATGACGACCATCATAAGAACATCGCCGGGGGTGGTGTCAGAGCCGCTGTGTTTGGTGCCTCGGACGGCTTAGTGTCAAATGTTCTTCTTATCATCGGACTCGCCGCAGCTAATGCGTCAGCTGGAGTTGTTCAAACTGCTGGTTTAGCAGGATTACTAGCTGGTGCGATTTCAATGGCCTCGGGTGAGTATGTCTCTGTTCGAGCTCAGAATGATTTAGTGGAACGAGAAATAGATAGAGAGAAGCAAGCTCTGGCAGAAGATCCAGAAGAAGAGGCAGAAGAATTGGCGGAGCTCTATGTTGAGCGGGGGATGGCTCCGAAGCAGGCCCGTGAAATGGCGAATCTGCTAATGGAGAATCCTGAAGTGGCTCTAGAAGTTCACGTACGAGAAGAGCTTGGGGTATCTCCAGGGGAGTTGGCATCACCATTTTTTACTGCAGCTTGGTCATTTTTTTCGTTCAGCGTTGGTGCTATAATTCCGGTTCTTCCGTGGCTGATCAGCTCGGGAAATGCAGCCATGATTGGATCACTCGCACTAGCGATCGCTGCGGCCGCGGCAATCGGGGTTGCAATAGCATTAGCAACTGGCCGATCAATAATTAGAAATATTTTTCGACACGTCGGCATTGCATGCATGGCGGCTGCAGCAATCTATGGCATCGGTAGCTTGATTTCTGGCGTCGTGAATATGTAAACAGTATGCGGTTGCGTTCAATTAATTTGACTCGTGTACAGTCTGCGCACTAATCCAACTGTGAGGCCAATGTCCTTGTAAAGGGTTACAGCAGCGATGTTCTCTGCATCAACATAAAGCATTCCCTTTGTGATCCCGGTGGAATGTAAGTGTTGATAGCCGGCAAGAGTTAAGGCTCGTCCGAGTCCCTGTCCATGGTATTTCGGGTCGACAGCGATGACGTAGACCTCACCTACGTGGTTTCCCTTATCCTTGTGAACTTTCGTCCAGCAATATGCGGCTAGTTGGCCATCGGTCTCATAAATTCGGAATCCTTCAGCATCGAACCAACTCTCTGCCTGCCGTTGACGAACCATCTCTACCGTCCAGCCACTTTGCTCTCGATGCCAAGAAAAAGCTTTATTATTTATGGTGCACCATTCTTCTTCGTCTTGGCCTGGGCGAAATGACCTAGTCTTAATTTGAGTAGTTTCCTTCAGAGGTAACTTGCAGTCCATTCGGAAGAGGTCTCTCTCAAAAGTGAATTTGAGTTGTTGCAGATCAGAATCAGTGGCTGGGGTCGGATTATCAATCCAAAGCGAAATTAGCCCAATTTGTTGATCCAAGATTTTTTTTAACGCCTTGGTTAGAGCGCCTTCAGTCCATTGCTTAGCATCGACTTCTATAGTTGTTCCGGTCCTGTCGGTGCCGATTATGATTTTTGATTCTTCGTCCACTGGATCAAACTTACCTCATATAGTGTTAATGATTGAAGTAATAGCAAACATGGTCATCGATGGGGCCGACGTTTGGTTAGACGTAAGTGGGCGATGGGCAAACCAAGATCACCAGCGGGCCGGGCTGCTTTACTTCACGCTCGTTTAGAAAAAGAATATGATGCACATTGCGAACTGGTGCACGGCAATGCTTTTGAACTTTTAGTTGCGACAATTCTATCTGCTCAATGCACTGACGTTCGAGTTAACGCGACGACACCAGCTTTGTTTGACTATTATCCTGATTCTTCTGCTATGGCATCAGCTGAGCTTGCTCACTTGGAAGAATTAGTTCGTTCAACGGGTTTTTACAGGAATAAGGCAAAGAATTTGCGGCGAATGGCTAACCAGTTGTTGGACTCTCATAACGGGGAAGTCCCGGAGAGTAGGAAAGATCTCGTTGAGCTCGCGGGAGTAGGTAGAAAAACGGCAAACGTTATTAGGTCTGTGGCTTTCGGATTACCTGGACTACCAGTAGATACACATGTTGGGCGTTTGGCCCGTCGGTTATGTCTCACAGACGAAGAGGACCCTGAGCGAATTGAGATGGTGCTAAATCCCTTAATTCCCGAAAAAGAAAGAGGTGAGTTTAGTCTTAGGCTAATTCTGCACGGACGACAAGTGTGTTTCGCTCGGAAACCTAGTTGTGATGTCTGTTTATTGAATGATTTCTGTCCTAGCGCCTTTATGGTCTAGACAAGTTCACTAAGTTACTAATACAAGCTGTAACACAAGGAGTGATTATGACAATTCGACGAGCGGCTCATTTCGTACCTGGTGCAAACGAAAAAATGTTAAGTAAGTCGTTAGCCACAGAAGCTGACAGCTTGATTCTTGATCTTGAAGACGCTGTAACACCAGATAATAAGAGCACCGCTCGGTCCGTTGTAGCCGGATGGCTTAAGGACGTAGACTTTGGACGACAAGAGAAAGTAGTGCGAATTAATGATTTGCACAGTCCTTGGGCTCAAGAAGATATAGCGGAGACTATGGCCCATCCTCCTGATGCATATCTCGTTCCTAAGGTTAATTCTTCGGCCGAGATTGATCAGTTAGACAAAATAATCGAAGGGCATGAAATTAGTAATGGATACGATGTTGGCTCTGTGAAGCTACTAGTTCTGGGAACTGAAACTCCTCTTGGGCTGCTGAATATAAAGGATCTGGCATCGCATAAACGCGTTGATGCGTTGACTTGGGGAGCGGAAGATCTTTCTGCTGCGATCGGATCGCGAGGGAACCGAGACCTGCATGGCGCGTATCTTCCCGTCTTCGAATATGCACGAATAATGTGCCTTGTTGGTGCGACGGCTTGGCACAAACAGCCTCTTGACACGGTTTTCGTTGACTTTAATGATCCAGATGGTTTGAAAGCTGAATGTCTTGCCTCAGCCGCAATGGGGTTCACTGGAAAAATTACGATTCACCCAAACCAGATTAACATAGTGAATGAAGCGTTTACTCCATCTGAAGCTGAGGTATCAGAGGCTAAAGAACTTTTGCTTTTGTTCGCTGAGAACGAGGCGAAGGGCCTTATGGCATTCAGCTATAAAGGCACGATGGTAGATGTCCCGCATCTGACAAGAGCTAAGAAAATAGTAGAGCTCTCCGAGGTGCTGTCAGGCGCTGCAACTTAATTTTTTAAACCTTCGGCAGCCTTTGATAACCTTCGGCGTGCCATTCTAAGGCTGCGATCCACTTCATAGAGGTCGACAGCTACATTTTCATTAACTGTACCGAGCAATTCATCTGCTGACGCGACTAAGCGTTCTCCTAGCTCTTGGACCGCAGTTTCAATAGAAGATAGCTCTGCTTTCGTAACCATGGTGGAACCATAGCGTTGAAATTGGCAATCAGTTTGTTAATCAGCATTAGGTCACAGCTAGTTGGGCGGTACCATCGAAAGGGTGTTCAATCGACTGGATCTTAGGGGAACAAAAAAACCGCTTGTTGAGCTGATGCCTCAGTTGGCTATAGATTCAATAGCACCTCGCGAAACTGTTCGTGAGTTGCTAGATGAAGTGCGTCTGGGAGGGGATAAGGCAGTTCGTGAGTTGACCATAAGATTCGATGGCGTTGACGTGCCAGTTGCTGTGGTCAGTGAACATATTCTTGAAGAAGCTTGGAATATGATCGGTGACTCGTTGCGAGACGCTCTGACAGTTGCGCATGATCGGATTCTAAATTTCCATGTTGGCGAAGTGCGCAATGAGCATACTC
>CAJQGN010000050.1 GCA_905477545.1 uncultured Acidimicrobiales bacterium
TCGGCGGGCATTACTACCCTCACTGCTATCTAGTGCATCAAGTTATGTCACATTTATATTAATAACTGGTTTAGACAACGAGTTACCCTTTGACGTGAGAACAGATCTTGTGAGAGTGGGATTTGGAAGTCGAGAACTCTTGGGAGCAGTACTTGTTGGTGCCCTTTGTGGTTTGGTTGCAGTTGGGTTTAGTCGTGTTTTGAAAAAAGCCAAAGAAATTCAAAAGGTAAGACCATGGTGGGTTCTCGGTTTATTTGGGGGAGCTGTAGCAGCTGCTTTAGTGGTACTGTGCGACTTAGTTTTTGCTGCTCCTTTGTCGCTTGGCCCAACGGCTGAAGGACGTTTGTTGACTTGGGTCCTGAACCCAAACGAGTCATTGTGGTTGCTGGGTTTGTTGCTTGTTGTTCGATTGTGTGCAACTTCCACGGTAATTGCTGCAGGTGGGGTGGGTGGTGTATTTATTCCTCTTGCAGTTTTTGGGCTGATTATTGGACGAATAGTTGGAGGATGGGTTGATGTCGGGGCTGAGTCTCTTGCATTTTTCCCATTTATTGGCGTAGCGGCTTTTCTAGCGGCTGGATACCGAACTCCTTTAGCGGCTGTAATGTTTGTTGCTGAGTCGACGGGAGCACCTTCGTTTGTGGTTCCAGGACTTATTGCTGTAGCAGTGAGTCAGGTCGTCGTAGGAAACTCATCGGTTTCGGGGTTTCAGCGCGATACTCGCACTGGTCATCTCGAACGAAGATTCTTGATGCCTGTGACTTCAGTTATGCAATCGAAATTTAATTTGGTGGGGCCGGATGAGTCTGTCTCCGAGTTTGTGTGGGGCGTTGCATTCCCGCAAAAGCAATTTGAAGCACTAGTTGCCGGCGAAGATAGGAAATTTTTAGGGATTATCAGGGTTGCTGATGCTGGTGAAGTGGACCGAGAAAAATGGTCTTCGTTAAAGTGTGCCGACTTAATGATCAAAGATCTGGAACCGGCGAGACTTTCGTGGACCGTGCGTGAAGTCAGCGCAGCTATGGAACAAACTGATTTGGATACATACCCCGTTGTTGACACGGGGGGGCGCATTATTGGTTTAGTCACGGAGCAAGCAATTGTAAATGTTGTCGAACTTTTAGATGAAACAAGAGGAAATTAAATTGTCTGAACTGTCGCTGTTGGAAGGTTTAGCAACTACGAGGGCTATTCGCCGTTATAAAGCTGAGCCGATACCTGAAGAAGATTTGAATACAATTCTCTGGCATGCCGGCAGGGCCCCATCGGGGTCCAATCGTCAAAAGTTTAGATTTGTTGTCTTACGTGATGGACCAAAAGCAAAACTTGCGAAAGCACTGTTGGGGGCTTCTTTTAGGGCTGGCTGGGAAACAAAAAAAATAAATGATGGTTACCAATCCGGTTCAGGTGTTGATACCAATTCATCTAAAGCTCGAATGGCTCGGACAATGCAATATTTTGTGGACCACTTTGAGCAAACTCCCGTCATTATCTTGGCTTGTTTGATTAGGTATCGGCCAGAAAATTATGCTGAAGGTGCATCCGTTTTTCCTGCAGTACAAAATTTGATGTTAGCGGCAAGAGCTCTGGGCTATGGAGGTGTAATAACGGGATGGCATGTCGAAGTAGAAGAAGAACTTCGTGAATTATTAGCAATTCCGGATGGCGTTGCTATTCACGCTACTATTCCAATGGGGAAGCCATTAGGTCAACACGGACCCGTTAGAAGACGCCCAATCAGTGAAGTTGTGTTCGAAGATGAGTGGGGTCTTGAAGCTGATTGGGTCAGCGATCCTGAAGGAACTAAATTTACATCGGCGGGTCCGCCCAAAGGTGCTTCAGGTGCAGGCGGGCTTTCTTAAGCAAGTTGATTTGCTGCTATTTGTTCAGCTTGTCTAGCAAGATCTATTGGAGAAAGTCCGAGTAGCTCTGCTGCAAGTAGAACCTGTTCAAATTCGGCTTTGATTCTATTTGCGCTTACTTTTACATCGATAGTTTGACCTTGAATTTCAACCTGAATTATTTGTCTTTCCTGGGTGATGCGGTAAACCTCTGATTTGCGTATTCCCAAAGTTCCAGTGAGTTGAAAAAGAATTTCAGCGAGACCATAAGCATCAGAGTTTTTGGCCAAAATACTCAGGGTGTTCGCCGGTCTATTTTTCTTCATGATGATTGGTGTAAGCCAAACGTCTAAAGCCCCACCCTCTCTAAGTTTAGTCATTGCGTGCGCGAGGTATTCGCCAGTTACATCATCGATATTTGTGGTTAACTCAGTCAAAATTTCTGAAGAGTTAGTACTCGAGCCGTTATCGGGAGATGCTATTCCGATAATGACTTGGGTGGTGTTAGATCGTTCCGGAAAATTCTTGGTGCCTGCACCATACCCAGAACCGGTAATTGTCATTGAAGGCATCGGACCGGAACTCATTGCAAGAGCGCTAACAATTGCCGCTCCAGTTGGGGTTGTTAATTCGACATTAAGGTCAACGCCAATTGTTAGGAATTTATTCAAGAGGTGAATCACCGCTGGCGGCGGATTTGGAATTACACCATGCGCTGCTGTAATAGTGCCGATCCCTATGGCGATGGGACCAACATGTACTTCCGTGACCGCTAATGATTCTAGAGCGGCGCAGGAGCCTACAATATCGATTAAGGCATCAAGGGCACCGACTTCGTGAAAATGAACTTCATCAGCAGGTATGCCGTGCACAGCCCCTTCCGATTTTGCAAGCGCTTCGAAAATTGCAAGCGCGCGAATTTTTACTCTTTCGGGTATGTCAGCTGATTGGAGAATTTTTTGTATATCTTTCCAACGTCGATGATGGTGTTCTTCGTAAGTAGTAACTACAGCGCGTGTTGCTGTGAGACCATTTCGGTCTACGATTTCTGTTTTCAAACCCCAATTATCGAGGTTTAAATTATTTAAAATATTTATTACGAAATTAAGGTCGGCTCCAGCATCGAGTAGTGAACCCAACGTCATGTCACCGGCAATGCCAGAAAAAGGATTAAACCAAGCGATGATACGTTCGGTCATTTGTTACGCCTCATATCGAGAATCCTGATTGTTGCCATTGCAGCTCCAAAACCATTATCTATGCCGACAACCGTGATTCCTGCTGCGCAGGCGGCGTGCATCGCTAGTAATGCCGTCACCCCGTTAAGACCCGCTCCATAACCAACACTAGTCGGTACAGCTATAACAGGAGCAGCGGTAACACCTCCAACAGCAGTTGCTAGAGCTCCTTCCATCCCAGCAACGGTAATTACAATGTCGGCATCAATAAGGTTGTCTAATTCAGCAAGGAATCTATGCAATCCAGCTACACCAATGTCAGATAGGTGAATTGGTTGAATGCCGTAAGCCCGCAAGATAGCAGCAGATTCCTCAGCGACTGGGAGGTCTGCTGTACCTGCTGACGCGATAACAATCTTTTCATGTCTGTGTTCTGCTGGTCGCCAAATGACGCTTGAAGCCTCTACTAGTGCTCCTTTATGGGCACCAGTAACCGCTTCTATCTGATCAGGAGTAGCTCGGCTGAGAACAACAGGGCCTGACCCATTCTCGAGTAACTCTCTAACAATAGATACGCATTGATTGATAGTTTTCCCGGGACCATAAATAGCTTCAGGTTGACCTGTTCTTAGTTGTCTATGATGGTCAATTTTTGCTTGCCCGATATCAGCGAAAGGTAATCGCCTCAGCACACGGACCGCGTCATTTGGGTCCGTCGAACCATTGCGAATTTCTTCAAGCATCTCAATGAGTTGATTTTCGTCCACGATTCTCCCTTCTATAGGCGTATCCTGCCAGGCTGTGAGCACTAATCAGCGAATCATAAGATATGAATCTTTGTTACCTGAAACGGAAATCGGATTTTTAGGTCCGAAAGGAACCTTCGCAGAGCAAGCTTTACTAAGTGAAGCTGATCTTGCAGCGACGCAGGTCCGGCCGTATGACTCAATACCTGATGTCCTCAACGCTCTTGTCACAGAAGAAGTTGATCTGGGCTTTGTTCCTATTGAAAATGCAATTGAAGGTGCAGTGAATGTAACGCAAGACTCGATTGCGTTTGACTTAGATTTAAAAATCCATCGAGAGGTTGTGTTGGATGTCCAACTTGATCTCCTAGCGCTTCCTGGCACGAAAATTGTTGATATTCAAACTGTCCTATCTTTTCCAGTAGCCATAGCTCAGTGTCGAGCATTCTTGAGAGAACATCTTCCTGCTGCAAAAGTTATTGCGGCAACATCAACGGCTGAGGCTGCCCGGCAAGTAGGTGAGCAGCATATGAAAGGTGTTGCAACAATTTCTAATTCTCGGGCAGGAGCAATCTACGGTCTCGATGTCATTGAAGAGGCGATAGATGATCATGTTGGTAATCAAACTAGATTTTTGCTTCTTGGCAGAAATGGTATTCCTGCAGCTACCGGAAATGACAAGTCGAGCGTGGTGGTCTTTCAGCAAGCAAATCAGCCAGGAAGTCTCTTAGCTATCCTTCATGAATTTGCTGCTCGAAATATTGACATAACACGACTTGAATCGCGCCCTACTCGGAGAGAGCTGGGAGATTATTGTTTTCTGCTTGACTTTGAGGGGCACATTTCGGACGAGGTTGTTGCTGATTGTTTGAGGGAGCTAAAAATGAAACAAGGGAATGTTAAGTTTTTGGGCTCCTACCCTGCGTATGGTGCAGCTGGTGCTCAAACCGTCAGGGATGCGAATGCCAATTGGAGTCAAGCTCAGGAGTGGATCGAGTCTTTACGCAACCAAATGGAATAAGCTTTGATAGCG
>CAJQGN010000051.1 GCA_905477545.1 uncultured Acidimicrobiales bacterium
AACGAGGCAACAAGTCCTCAGCCGAAGTGATTTTGCTGACCAAACCCAATCGGTCGGCTTCCGAAGCATCGAACACGCGACCGGTCAACATTAATTCCCACGCTCGTGAAGCACCAATAAGTCGCGGTAAAAGCCAACTAACGCCAATATCACAACCCGATATCCCTAGTCGAACAAATGCCGTTCCGAATTTAGCTTCGGCGCTGCAATAACGAATATCGCTAGCGCAGGCAATCGCGAAACCGCCACCTGCGGCCGCTCCATTAACTGCAGCTATTATTGGTTGTCGAACATCGCGCATATGGTGAACTAATTCAGCAATGTATTGCTGAATAGCCATTCCCCTTTGCTGTTGCCCAAAGCTCTCTGTTCCAGGAATAGTTCCAAAGCCCTTGAGGTCTAAACCAGCGCAGAATCCGCGACCAGCACCGGTAATGATTACTGCTCTCGTCTCATGATCTGAATCAACTAGCTCTAAGGCTTTATGGATATCGTTAACAAGGTCATATGTTAGAGCATTAAGACTTTCCGGCCGATTAAGAAGAATCCTCGACACTCCTTCAACCGGCTGGTCAACGAGCACGTTTTCGTATTCAGTATTCATTTTGCTTCTCCTTATTTATCGCTGACTTAATCTCTAGCTCTCGTCAAAGAATAGATCTTGATCACTAAAAGATGGTCGTAACCTCTATTCGACTTGGACCCAGCACTAGAGCGCTTTCTAAAGCTGCGGTTCCTAAAGTTAGAAGTTCAGTTGCATCCATGGAATGTGAGGGATAGCAGGCAACTCCGGCTGACAGGCTCACGACATCGCGTGCTGGCGCATCTAAAGCAGCGCGCCGAATACGATCAGCAGCCCAAACGGCTCCGCTTTCAGACGTTTCATCTAATATCGCTCCGATTACACCTGGCCCAATGTGACAGACGGTGTCTGAGTCGCGTAACGTTGCAACAACAAGTCGGGATGAAACCCTCATCGCCTGCTCCTGCAAATAGAGAGCAAATGAAGTGAACCGATCGATCTTAAATAACACAATGGACAAGGGCTTCAATGTCCGCCTTGCTAATGCAACTTTGCGTTCCAGAAGCACTTCAAAGATGCGCTCATCAGGCAACCCGGTGATATTCTCTCGGATAGACCCAACTTTGACATTCGAACCGCGCATTACTGAGATTTCACTCCTTGAACGAGGGCTTATCAGCCATAAAACAACTGCTCCTAGACAGAGTGCCAGAGAGAACCTAAAACGACAAGATGGTTTTCGCTTACGCATATCTTTTTGGCACGCTAAAGTTTAATAATGCGTATTGCTCGGTACCAAAGTTCCACAGGACCTCGTCTAGCAGCGGTGAGAGGTAATCAACTTATTGATCTGGAAACAAACCACACGGACCTACCGGATTTGCTTGCTGAACATAATGGTCACTTAACTGAGATACCTACTTCTCAGACAAGCGCACTCAGTGATGCAACATTTCTACCCTTGGTCGGATCACCACCTGCGATATTGGCTGTCGGTCTGAATTATAGGGCCCATGCTGAAGAAGGCGGCCGTGAAGTCCCAACTACACCGGTTGTATTCACTAAGCATCACAACTGTGTTATCGGCCACCATGATTTCATCCATATACCGAACGTTGCTCCGGACCGTGTCGATTATGAAGGAGAACTCGCTATTGTCATTGGACGTCGCTGCCGCCATGTCCCAGTTAGTCAAGCGAAGGAAGTCATTGCAGGGTTTACAATCATGAATGACGTAAGTGTTCGCGACTGGCAAAAAGCAAGTCCTACCATGCTCATGGGCAAGTCATGGGACACGCATGGCCCTATAGGTCCTTGGCTTGTCAGCTCAGATGAACTTGACCCACATGCCCTGCGCTTGACCACTCGAGTAAATGGTGAAATACGTCAGGATTCTAATACTAATGATCTTATTTTCAATTGTTACGAAATCATTTCACACCTCTCCACCGCGTTCACATTAGAACCAGGAACTGTGATCGCAACAGGAACGCCTGCCGGCGTTGGTCTCTATTATGACCCTCCTCGGATGTTGGCACCGGGTGACGAAGTCTCGATCACTATTGAAGGCATAGGGACTCTAGCCAACACGTGTGTACAAGAGCCAGACACGCAACTATTTTAAAAGTCGCAATATCTCTAATTCACCGATTATCTATAAGAGAGATTCTGGTATTGACACGACCTTAGCCCTCAGATATTCACCAAGAGCCTTGGCCTGAGGATCCTGACGTGTAGACGCCGCGACGCCTTCTTCCAAGAGCCCGTGGAATATAAAGTTTAAGCTTAATATATTTGGCAGTTGGTATCTATCAATGCGCCTGTCTCGGGCTTCAGGCATCAGTTCTTGAAGCACCTCAACCGACAAAAATGCGTCTAACCAAGCGTATGCTTGCGGCGATCTTGCAAAGATTCCCAGGTTAGCGTTCGGGCCCTTGTCACCAGACCTGGCGCCGAAGACAAAACCAAGTGGCCTTTCTTTAGTCGGTCCCGCAGGGACTTCTGGGATTGAGATTTTAGGTGTTGTCACGGTAACAGGTGACATAGCGCCGGTGCTTTCAACGACTGTGTGCTTGCCGTCTACCACCACGTCCATTGGAACTAGTTGAGAGTCAATTAAAGCTGGCCAATACACTCCAAATGGTTGTCCAGGTCCTGGGCCACCTGCAGTTCCGAACATCCCAGGGATCGAACAAAGACCAATTTCAGTGCCGGCGTTGGAGAACGCTCGACCAACTTTAATTTCGTCGGGATCCTTGACGATAATCTTATACACAGCCACGGCTTCCTCGTTGGTAGCAGGATTAGCTTTATTCGTGGGTAGGAATTTACGCACTACTGACTCATAGTCTTCAGGTTCATATGGGCAACTATTCCAAAATTGTCGTTCTATTAATTCCGCCTTTTGTTCTACGTCTAATCCAGTCAAACCAATTGATATCTGATTTCGGTAACCACCCTGATAGTTCATTGCCACTTTAAGTTGGGCTGGCGCGGCTTCGCCTTTTGTTTGACTAATCAGCACTCTGTTTGCTTCAAGTTGTTCCAACTTGATGGTGTCAAACCGACTTACCACATCAGGGTTCAAGTACCTTTCGCTCTGGATTTCATATAACAGTTGAGACGTAATGGTCCCTACGGACACTTCCCCACCTGTCACATCATGTTTTCCGATCACGGCACTTCCGTCTGCGCGTATTTCAGCCCAAGGGAACCCAGGATAAGTTAGATCTTCAACCTCGGTAAAAAATGAATAATTACCGCCGGTAGCTTGTGCTCCGCACTCAATCACGTGACCTGCGACAATTGCTCCTGCCAATTGATCCCAATCATCTCGTTTCCATTGGTGGTGCCACGCTGCCGGGCCTGCGACGACTGCTGCGTCCGTAGCTCTACCCGTTACGACAATATCAGCGCCTTGATTCAGTGCTTCGACTATTCCCCAGCACCCAATATATGCGTTAGCAGTCACTATTCGATCAGCTAGATTGTCGAGTGGTTCGCCAGTATCCAAGTGGTTAAATCGATTACCTGAACCTATAAGCTCAGCAAGTCTTTTCGATAAATCATCACCACCAACATAAGCAACTTTAGGAGCAAGACCGAGTCGGTCTGCAACCTGTTGAACAGCGTCTGCGCATCCTTCAGGATTTAAACCACCAGCGTTTGTTACTACTTTGATGCCTTTGTCCAAACATTGTCCCATCACTTGTTCCATCTGAGTCACGAATGTCCGCGCGTAACCACCTCCGGGCGCTTTAGCTTGGATCCTGGAAAGAATCAGCATCGTTAATTCAGCCAACCAATCGCCGGTCAGAGCATCTATAGGGCCACCTTCAACCATCTCTTTTGCAGCTGATAACCGGTCGCCGAAAAAACCACTACAGTTTGCTATTCTTATTGGATCAGTTGCCATCTCAGCCCGAACTACCTTTCGAAAACCTAAAATTACCTGCGATAAATGTCATCACTTGAAAAACTAGACTGTCAGTAAAGTTTCAACGATTAAGTGAATGAAATTAATACCTTAATATAAATTTTAAGTTTATTTTGGTTGTTGATTCCAATCAATCAATCAATTAGTCATGAGCTGTTCTCAACGACATATAGTCTGGACGGTTACTTGATCTTGTTTAACTCTATGCAAGAAAAGGTCTGCTCTGTCAGACTAGATATATGGCAAATCCAGTATTACTCCTTCATGGTTTCACAGGCTCGGTTTCATCAACATGGAAACCCACTGGCCTAATCGAGCTACTGCAAGAAGCAGGGCGGGAAGTTATCGCCATCGACCTTCCTGGACATGGCACAGCCGTAAAGCATCATGACCCCAAAGCCTACGCCGATATGGAAGAGCTACTGACTGAAGAACTACCCGATGGAATCGTTGATGGAGTTGGATTTTCGATGGGAGCGCGAACGCTTCTTTGTATGGCCGCCATAGCTCCGCATAAGTTTGGGAGACTAGTTGTTGCCGGTGTTGGTAGGAATTTGTTTGAGAGAGATGAAGCTCAAGCCGAGCGCATAGCCAAAGGAGTTCAGGGCGAAGCTGACCCAGGAGATGTGCATGCTCAGACCTTCGCTCGTTACGCAACCGAAGCTGACCAAGATGGACAGGCCCTGGCAGCCTTCATGCGTCGTAAGCACTACCCGCTTGGCGAATCGGAGTTCAAGTTGATCACGCATCCAGTCCGGGTGGTTCTTGGAACCGAAGATTTCGCTGGACCGGCGGATCCGCTGCTGAACAGCCTAAGCAATTCGGTTTTAACGGAACTACGCGGTTGCGATCACTTTGCAACGCCTAAGAATTTCGGTTTTATCGATGCGGTTCTTGATCACCTTGAAGCTTTTTAGCGAGCTACATTACTCATCGTATTCCATCGATGAGGTTACCAAGATAGAGACCTCCAAGCGGCAACATTCGTTGTATTCACCACTATTCTGATCCTCAGGCTTGTCTCGGCTGAACGAGCCGAGAACAGTTCGCCCATATGCTCAAGTATTGATGCCACTGTTGGAAACCTCCCTCAAAGTACCAAAACAAACAACTCTGATTAACGTCCTCGGTCGACTAATTGAACATTTTTTAGTCTCATTTGTGTGACAGTGCTGCGTTCTTTCGGCGATGGCACAAGTATTTGACTGGATTTCTGCAACTTTCACGCTTTAGAATAGAAATATTGACTGGAGAAGGTGAACAGTTTGCTTTTACATATTAGACATCATCATGACGAAAAAACATGCCCAGCAGGTGACACGGAGCGAGTGGCAGCATCTTTTGGTTCGCTTCTTCCAGCGCTGCAGACTGCTGGTGTCACGGTTGTTGGAGCTTGGGTAGACCCACCGAGTCACGATTTTTTTCTTGTTGTAGAAACTGATAATTACGAAGATTTACTAGAGGGTATGGCGACAATCATTCCCGCTGGTAGCGCAACTATTCAGCCAGTAGTTGATATGAAAGCTCAGATGGAACGCTCAACTGCCAACTAAGAGTCAAGGCTATTGGTGTGGCGTTATCTAGAAACCGAAACTAGCTCTATTCAATCTGCATTTTTTGAGAAACGCCGGCGCACTGGCTCTAAGTGTCAAACGAATAAAATACTTTCAATTAATTCCGTCTCAACTGTGTTGTCAGTATTTCATCGTTCGAGTTGTCAACAGCTATTGGCTAGTGAGACGACGTTTTAGCCACACGGTCAACAGAACTCGACCATCCCCGCTCACATGGCAGCTTGTCAAGACCGTTATAAATAAAAGTCTGAAGAGCAATGAACAATAGTTTGCACCTTGTCGGAGAGTGACTCAAAATACTTTTTCCTTGTGACCTTTAAGCACTCCAACAGTTTCATCCTTCAAGCTAATTTATCTGCGCTAGTTTTAAACACCAAGATACCTATGAAGTCCTCGCTGCCATAGATCGTTTTCAACTCGTTATCTGTATAGCGCAACCATTGTGGGGTATCTATTTTAACGCAAGCAGTCTGTTCTCACTTAATGACTGTGTGACTCGTCCAACAAAGGCTCCGGATTACGAACTGATCCTGAAACTCGAATTTCAAAATGTAAATGAGGTCCTGTTGAAGCCCCGGTCGATCCCATTTCACCTATTAGTTCACCGATCTCCACTGTTTGCCCAACATTAACTTGGGACTGTTTCAGGTGGGCATAAACAGTAGCGTGTTTACTCCCATGCCCCAACACAACTGTTCTCCCATAGGCAACTAAATCGAACACGCCAAGCACCGTCCCAGACTTCGCTGCATTTATAGCACCATCGTATGTTCTGGAACTAGATACATAGTCCGTTCCACCATGCATCAACGGTTGCTTCCAAATCGGATGATTGCGCAACCCAAATGATGACGTAATTCTCGCATGTTCTACGGGGCTCGAAAACCCTGCTACCTCGCTAGAGTCGGCTTCACAGTGCTGAGCATGGTCTAACAAGCTATCAATGAATTGGCTATCCAAAGGGCCCGACTCTGCACTAATAGATCCCGTATGAGGTTGAGAATTAACCCTTAACAAGAAAACTCCTCCTTCAAATAACGAAGCTGACCCAACTGGGGTCACCGAGCAACTGTTGACCCCTGCAAGTTTCATGTCTCCAAAGTTGAGAACCTCACCTGTAGCCGCAACCAGCGCATAACCACTAATCAGAGGAGACGTAAGAATCTCGACGAAATCACTATCCACGTTCTCCCCTGGCCCAGATCCAAAGAATTGTGCATCACCAAAAGTGAAGATCCCACCATCAGACGCAACAAGCCAATACCTCAACCCGCTAGGCGTGCTTCCCATTCCAACAATTGGCTTATTAAGGG
>CAJQGN010000052.1 GCA_905477545.1 uncultured Acidimicrobiales bacterium
CGAGTTCTGAAAAACACCGTATGGCCGTGGTGCTGTTCTAATCGCTCAGGCGGTGCGAGGCTCTCACCAAATTCATCAGCTGACTCGACTCCAAACATTGTGGGAATACCCGCAAGAACCGCAAGAATCGCAGTACCAGTGCAGTCGATAAACTGCGAAGCAGCTATTCGAATCTCGCGCCCGCTGAGCGCCTCGCGAGCATCGATGGATTCGATGACCCGACCGTTCAGCTCCAAATCAAAGACTTGGTGGTGTAAGTAGATCGTGGCGTTAGGTTCTGCCGTCAGCAGCTGACCAATTTGGAGATCGCCGTCAGGTTTTCGAGCGATAGCCTCAGCGACCAAAGAGCCCTTCTCACCGCGAGGTCCGATCCCGATCTCGATACTGGCATTACCGCCGAGCACCGGACGGTTTTGAACCACAGCGACACGAAGCCCGAGACGCGCCGCTGCCAACGCACCGACCGATCCAGTCACCCCGCCTCCAACAAACACGACGTCGAACGGACCTTCGGCCGTGGGCTCATCGGGCAAACCGCGTAAGCGGCGGCGCCATGCACGTGCGTCAGGCTCCGCTCCGTCGATTGGCTGTCCGCCGTTGCGCGAGATGTAGATCGCATCGCAGCGTGCATCGAAACCAGTCAGATCATGAAGGGTAACCTTCAATGGGCCAGCTTCGAGCTCAATAGACCCTGCGCGTTCCCAGCACCAGTCCTGACCATTCGCACCGAACTCACACTCAAGCTTGGCTGCACCAAGCGATAATTCGAAGCGTCCCGGGTGGTGCGCCGGAACCCAGTCTTTGGCACGCACCCAAACCTCGTAGGTACCCGACTGGTCAAGCTTCACGGTCGTGGAGGCATCAGCGACCGGCCGCCCATATCCATGGGCAAGTAGGTAGGGCGACCCCATTTCGTGATCGAACTGCGAGTCCAGCACCCAGCCACCGTAGTCATCAAAATCTTCGGCCTCAATCAACATTTCTTCATTGGCCACGTTGCTCATGACTGACTCCTTTAGACATCTCATTACTGAGGATTGGGAATGCCTTCGACTATTATTACCCGGTTATACCCGAACTAAGATCTCTATAGGGTTTAGATCTCTGCTGCTACTAATACTCTGCACTTAGATTTCAAGTTATCTGATCCTTGATGCGAGCGCCCGGTTAGATTGCGTGCAAGGCAGCTCAAATTAGCCGCACTGTGCCATACGATACGCTCTCGTAGCTATCGACCTCAAGGACAACAAAAATTCGTAATTCGAAAGATCTATCTAAGCTCTGACCGATGCCTAGCAGCAAAGACGGTTGTCGACCCAAAAACCAGAGGCAGAAATCCTAGGACCAAAGCAACTCTTCCCCAAGAGCGCAAAACAGAATATGGCTGACCCCCTAGAGGGCCAGCCATTCAGAATCCTTGATCTCTATCTAACTTAGCCCATGACTCCTGCCATCTGCTCATCATCAACAACTGAGACGACGTTAAAAGTCATCATATGGGTCCAGTCTTGGCACCATACCGCAATTCCCACTGGGTCAACTGTTTCGCAAAGCATGTATCCCTTTAGAGAGGCATAGTCATGCCAGCGACCCAACAGTTCAACACCTGCGGGAGGCATTCCTCCGGTTGCCTTAAATAAAGCTTGAACTTCATTTCTAGCCTCAGGAGTGATTGTGTACTCAACCATGAACTGCATACATCCGCCTTTAATTAAAGTATTTATCTGATCTCCATTAGTTCAGAAGTTTCATTGTGCTATCACATCGACTTCTCTGAACACCTGACTGAGACAGTTCACAGAGAATTAACGTTACTTCCCAACCCCAATTTGATTAAGAAGTGCACACCGTCTTAATCGTAACTTTCTCAACTGTTACAGGTGACACCAAGCAATATATGGCAGCTCACCTGCCGCAAGATTTGGAATAAGCACCGCTGCAAAAACACTAACGAGGAATACTGCAATCAATACGCTTCCTGCTATTTTCTGACTTATCGTAAATGTGCTCATTCCAACTCTATTATTGCGCCCGACAGCGAACGAATCAAAGAGTAGCGCACATAATATCCTCTATTGCTGCCATTTCGGTCCTGGTCCAAACCAGCCAGGATGGTTGCAAAGCTCATATCCTCTTGATGTGATTAGGCAATAGGAAGATATCTAACTATCTCGTTCCGGCATTGTCTTGAGGTGTAGGTACGTTCTGATGAGCCAGATTACGGTGCCCCAGCTGACGAGAGCAAAGCCTAGAAGCTTAAAGAGCTTACTGTCAGAGTTGGTAATATCCTGTAGTGGGAATGTAGCTAAGCCGAGAACCCATAACCATTTTGGAGTAGTCAAGATATACAACATTCCCTTACGTTCCATTGATGTTGCTCCCCTGCTTTTGCATCTCTAGTCACTTTCCGCGTTGTCTTCAACTATGGCCACTCGGTTTAATCATGGCTCTCGAAGCCCGACTGTCATTCTTTTTCTTATCTTTTATCTGCGTGAACCCAATATAGAATAATCTTGCTTTTCAATTGACAAATTCAAGCGTCAATGGATCTCCCACCGCCCTTCTTAAGCTTTTTTCGCAGTCTTAGCACCTTACGGTTAGAGCTTAGGAGGCCTTGTGTTGTTCCACATGTACCTCTTGACCAATAAACGAATACAACCGTTTCGTCTGAGCTGGCTGACCTAGGCCCTTTACTTGGGGTTTTGGTTGTAGGCCCTCCACAATCGACAATAATTCCCAAAATATAATGGCCTCGGATTTCAAGAAAGAGCTCAGGTAAATCAATTCTCATGGTGGTCATTGGAACAACCACAACTGTTTACTTGCGCAAGTCAGCTAGGGGCGACGGCAAAATTATCTCAGATCAGCAACCGTTCTGTGCTGCGAATCCATTATGACGCAAACTAATTATCTTCATCTAGGACTTACGGAAAAAACTGAAGGGGGAACTAGGGGCTCATAGCTGGGTGCAACTGGTACATGCGCAACACTCCGGTCTCCGGGTTTTGGTAATCGAAGCGCTGCGACAATTCCCACTAGAGCACAAGCTGCGGACAGCAGGAACACCCAAAGAAATGTTGATGTCCAATCAGCGAGAACTCCACCAATCTGGGGAGATACCATTTGCGCTACCCCAAATGCCAAAGTCGCTGCGCTAAAGCCAGGACCATAGTCCTGAGCAGAAGCGTTTTGAACGAAATACATGGTGAGAGTGACCGGAATAGACGCAAAAATTATTCCAATGAAAAATGAAGATCCTAAGGTCGGGATCACCCATCCAGGAAGAATCGTAATCACTAGAGCAGCCCAAAGACTGAAGGCACAGGCAAGAGTTGCTCGGGTTCCGAATTTAGCAACAGATTTGGCGATAATTGGGCCACCGAATACCATCCCGAGCCCGATCAAAGTGAACGATAACGAGGCAGTACTAGCTGACCAGCCGTTGTCGTCTTCTAGTCGACTGCTCATGAATGCTAGAATAAGCAGGTACATGAACCCGAATGTGGCGTACATGCCAGTCACGGGTTTCCATCCAGGCACCCGACGCAATGCGTCAAATCCACCGACGCTGCCCTTGGGTGAAAGTTGTTCTTGAGCATGTCTCACGATCGCAAAGGTTCCCATCGCGACTAAAAATCCGATCGTTGCTTGAACCACATAGATATTACGCCAGCCCTCATCACCCCACACTCTTCGGACCCAACCGGCGAGTTGGCTCGTGAAGACAATGCTCAGCGCCATTCCGGAAGAAAGAAGCCCGATCGCCGTACCTCTTTTTTCAGCTGGAAATGCTGCACTCGCAACAACTGGAGTCGGGATCCAAACCCAAGCTCCACCAAATCCACAGCAGAACATTCCAAACATTAGAACAGCAGCATTGGGTGCAACCGCCGACAGAATTTGGCCCCCCACAGCAATGATAAGCCCAATCTGCATTATGGTCAGAAGGCGAATACGCGAGGCAGCTATAGCTACAGCAAGAGTTCCTACGAGATAGGCCGCCACATTCGCTGTAGCTATTGAACCAGCAACGGTATTTGATAGGCCAAGATCTGCGCGCATTGCGGGACACAACACCGAGGGTAAATCGACCAAAACCTTGAGCTACCCCAGCGCTTGCTGCTGCGAATGCTACCGCTATCCAAGCCCGAGTACTCATTCCAACGAGACTATCATCACAATAGTTACAAGCGATTTTTAGTCGATACCAAAGGGCTCAACAAAAACAATCAAAGCTTACCAACTCATGTAGAGCTGGACGAAACTGGAGCCAACGGTTCGGTCTTGTTCGTTGGCTGCGAAAGCTCTAGCAGACACCCTTAAATACGTAAAATCAGAGGATGCAATATGAAATCGGCCGGTAAAATCCTTTTATCTCTAAGTTTGTAGGAGGACTCATGACAAAAGCATATTTGGTGGGAATGGTTAAGGTCACCAACATGGAGGGCATGGCGCCGTACATGACAGCGGTAGAAGATACCATCACAGAACATGGTGGCAAATTTTTGGTACGACATATGGATGAGAAGCTGCACTCAGAAGATGACCCAAACCCCATTACAGTCGTCATCGAATTCCCTACTGCAGATGCAGCTATGGCATGGAAACACTCGGATAGCTACCAAGCTATTTTACCGTCACGGCTTGAAAACTCCGAAGGTCCGCTAGTCATTTGCCACGGGGTGGAGTAGCTCAAGAAGCCGTAGACCGGCTACAGGGCTCCACTAGTTTTGCCATTACAGCGCAGCCATTTTTTAACAGTGCTCTATGACTACCTTTCAGCTAATTGGAGAGGCACCTGAATGAAGCAGCCACTGCGGGTCTATGCTCTGGCATATGCGCAAGAAATCCAGCCGAAAGAGTCGAGTAACTCCTAAAGGAACCAAACCGTTGGGTTACATTCCGAAAAAACCATCTACCGATGGCGGCTGCCCCTGCTGCGACTGCGGGGCAGTCTGTTAGTTCGCTCTGCTTTACTTAGCGACAGTAACGTTATTTTTTTGCCTTTTATCGACTCAAGCGGCCGTTACGCCTGAAGTCCGGTTCGTTTAATTGCTGCCAGCGCTGCCGATTCCACCCATTACAAGAGACCGAGGCATTACAGTTGCCGGCTCAGAGGAATGTTTCGGACACAACATCACTAACACAGGCACTTCAGAAATCAG
>CAJQGN010000053.1 GCA_905477545.1 uncultured Acidimicrobiales bacterium
CACAAAGCCGATGACCGCAAGTGTGCCAGATCAGAATCAATACGCTGAACTCTGGGAATTAGTAGTTGGGAAATATCCTCGCTATTCGGCCTATCAGAAAAAAACAGACCGACAAATACCGTTAGTACTCCTTACCGAAACTTAATTTTATGGGCCAAAGCCTCTAGCTCATTTCCAAAATTACTTTACCGAAAGTGTCATCGCCGGCAATCAAATCGTGGCCGCGTTGGGCTTCATCAATTGGGATGACTGTTTCAATAATTGGAGCGATTTCACCTGACTCGATAAGGGGCCAAACTCGTTCGAGAAGTTGATTCATTAATGCGCCTTTCGCAGGCACAGATCGAGCGCGAAGAGTGGAACCGATGACTCGAAGACGCTTCATCATCATTTTCCCAATAGCCAAATTTGCTTCTGCTCCACTCATCAAACCGATAACAACTAACCGGCCATCAGCTCTAAGACTGTTCAGATTATGGTCGAGATAGGCAGCTCCGACAGGATCAAGAATCACGTCGAAACCTCCGTCAGTCCATTCAGCAATTTTCTCAACAAAATTTTCAGTGCGGCGGTTTGCACCTCCTGCAGCTCCCAACGCAATGCAGCGTTCAATCTTTTCGTCGCTGCCAGCGGTAACGAACACTGAGCTCCCGAAGGCTTTACACAGCTGGATTCCTGCCGTTCCAACTCCGCTCGCTCCAGCGTGCAACAGTGCTGTTTCACCCGGCTGCAATGCGCCCTCGATAAATAGGTTCAAGTATGCAGTAGCAAAAACTTCCGGAAGTGCAGCAGCTTCAGTGAAGCTCAGACCTTTAGGAATAGGTAACACTTGTGCCGCTGGAACAACTATTTTTTCGGCATAACCGCCACCGGCTAATAAAGCACACACTTCATCCCCGATTTTGAAGCCAGTAACATTCTCTCCAACGGCCTCGACAACACCAGCGCACTCGAGCCCTAAGACCTTGCTGGCTCCTGGCGGTGGCGGATAGCCACCTAGTCGCTGAGCTAAATCAGCTCTATTGATAGCAGTCGCACGGTTACTTATTGTAATGTCCTCTGGGCCTAAGGCTGGGTCCTCGGCAGTGGACCAAATTAGTTGGCCATCTTCAACTTGAATTGCTTTCATGCTGTCCGTCTTTCGTTGATTCCAACCTAACGGAACTAAGCAAGATGTTCTTGCGGAGTTCCCCATTCTCATTAGCTATCTCCTTGAGGAGATCCCTGACTAATGTGTTATCGCGCTGTCGAACCAGCAGACTACTGTCATGCCTTTGCTGGATGCTTCGCCCTATCTGGATGGTAACTATCAACCTATAAAAACTGAGACAACGGCCCTAGATCTGAAAGTTACAGGAAAAATTCCAGAGGAACTGAACGGTCGATTTTTGAGAAACGGCCCCAACCCAATTGAACAACCCGATTTAGCAACTCATCACTGGTTTCTGGGTGATGGAATGGTCCACGGGATAAGGCTCAGCGAAGGCAAAGCTGCTTGGTACCGAAGTCGCTTTGTTGGAAGTCGTAGAGTCCACAAAAAATTTGGTGAAGCCCACTCTGCCGCTACACGAGCAGAAATAGGGCCAAACACCAACATAATTGAGCACGCTAACCGGACGCTTGCGATCGTCGAAGCTGGCACACAGCCAGTTGAACTGAATTATGAATTGAGTACTGTTGGAACACATACCTTTGAAGGAACCCTCAATAACGGCTTCAGTGCCCATCCTAAATACGACCCGCTAACTGGTGAGATTCACGTCATGGCTTACTCGCCAAGGCAGCTTCTTGGAAAGCTTGAATACATTGTTGTAAACAAAAATGGCTTAGTCACCAAAACAGTTGAGATAGAAACACCAACTATGCCGATGGTGCACGATATGGGGCTTACACAGAAATATGCAGCAGTGTTGGACTTGCCTGTAGCCGTTGATCTTGATTTGGCAATGTCAGGAAACCAGTTTCCATTTCGTTGGTTTAGCTCCTACGAAGCGCGCATAGGTTTATTGTCTCGGACCGCAGATTCAGCAGAGGAAATTGTTTGGTGTAACATCGACCCTTGTTTTGCTTTTCATCCTCTAAATAGTTTCGATGATGTAAATGGTTGCGTAGTCATTGATGTGTGCTGCTTCGACAAAATGTTTGATTCTGATCGCAACGGGCCTTTCCGAGACTCGTTACCCCGACTTGAGAGATGGACCATCGACCCCAGGACCCAAAAAACCCGAAGGGAAATAATTGATGACCGTTTCCAAGAATTTCCGAGAGTAGCTCAATCGGTGCTTAACCTAAAGCACCGATACGGATACACAGCTCAGCTTGCTCAGAGCCCATCTCGGTGGGATTTTAGCCACACGTTAAAGCACGATTTAGTAAATTTGACGAGTGAAGTTCACGAATATGGACCAGGGCGAAGTGCGGCAGAACCTGTCTTCGTGGAGCGCGAGCATTCGGTTTATGAAGACGATGGGTGGATAATGACACTTGTCTATGACAGAGCGACAAACCGCAGCGATCTTGTGATTCTTGAAGCTTCTGACTTCACAGGCCCTGAAATTGCGCGAATCGAACTACCAGAGCGCATACCGCATGGCTTTCACGGAAATTGGGTTCCAGACAAAACCTAGAATGTGAAAACCTTTAAGGGACTTCTCAGCGCCCGATGATTAGTTAACGGGATCACGAATGATTGATACCGTGTCTTTAATTAGTTATTTAGGTCATCTGTAGTACTTGTTGGCAATAAATATTTCATAAGTGAGCTTGTTTTCTGCGATCAGTCTCTATCTGTAAACTTTTAAACTAAATCAAAATTAAGCATTGCAATACAAAACTGTTTTGCCCTTCGGTAAGTTTGTGATCGTTTAGCTACTTTCCGAGGCAGCGTCGAGATTCATTCGGTGGAGAATCGCAATGCTGCCCCGGCAAGATCTTTCAGAGACCTTAATATGTGATGCCCCGTGGCTTGTCGAAAGCCGGGCGGTACTATTCCTAGTCATAGCGCCTCTAGCTCAATTGGTAGAGCATCGGACTCTTAATCCGCAGGTTCTGGGTTCAAGTCCCAGGGGGCGCACACCTATTCAGGAAAATAAAAATTTTCTAGGTTTGTGAAACGAACCAGGGAAATCAGTCCATGACTAAGGGTGTGAAAAGCACTATTTTCATGTGCGTCTAATAACAGAACCGGTAACTTGGTGGTTGTGGAAAAACTCTTGTAGCGATGGCCTTGTTGATCACATCTGTGTTTGGTGTTACCGGATGCGGTTCTGATGACGGTGGACTTGGGGAGGCAAAACAAGAAGTTGCTGAAGTTCGGGAAGAATCAGAAAGTGCGTCGAAGAGTGAAACAGCTTCGCCAGCGACCACCACTGTGCCTCCGACGCCAACGACTACAACGACGCTTCCTACGCTAAAAGCAACGACGCTTCCTGCGCTAAAAGCAAAAATAGGTCAGACAAGCAGAATGTCGAAAGACATTAGGGGTGAAGCCCCCGACTCAGTGCCT
>CAJQGN010000054.1 GCA_905477545.1 uncultured Acidimicrobiales bacterium
ATCAATTTCACTTCCTGACCGATGACCGAAACCTCCCAGTCCTCAGGAAGAAGCTCTGGCGCTAATTCTGCGAGGGGATACATAACAAAAGCACGGTTCCACATTCTCGGATGTGGCAAAGTCAGTTCTACCTCGTCGAGGACTAAGTTTCCGTATATCAGCACGTCTGCATCAAGAGTCCTCGGCCCCCAACGAATAGTTCTCTCTCGATCTGCATTAGCTTCTAGCTTCCTGCAAAGCTCAAGAACCTCATAGGGGCCTAAAAGCGTTTGTAGCTCAACCACCATGTTCAGAAATGGTTCTTGTTCCGGTCCCCCGATCGGCGCTGTTTCGTACAAGCTAGAGACGTTCACGATATCCGTGATCATTGCTACAGCATTTTCTAAAAAAGACTTTCGATCACCTATATTGGAGCCAAGACCTATAAAACATCTCATTATTTCCTTGGTCATTTGGAAGACCGAGTGATCTGCACTCCACATGTATGAAGATCTACAGGCACAGGTGGCCGTAGCTTCCTAATGGATATTGTCACTTCGTGAACTCCTCCAAGAGACAAAATTTCAGTTGCGATGACATTGGCTAATCGCTCTAGTAGTTGAGCCTTCTCTCGCATACAAATTTCGGCTGCTAGTTCTCCAACAGTTCCATAATTGACCGTGTCATCTAATTCGTCGCTCGTTCCAGCCGGTTCTAAATCAGCTCGGAGGTCTATGTCTATTTCAAGCGGCTGCTTTCGCTCCCTTTCTTCTGCCAAGACGCCAACTATGCAGGTCACCCTTAGTCCGCGAAGCTGAATAAAATCTTTTGGTTCTGAAGACTTACGCATCTGTTCAGTCTGCTACAGGAGGTTGCTTAATAGCCAGGCTGAGTTCAACAAGTTCGCGTCCGAATGGCCCTAAATGCCGCTGAAAAATGCGCTCAACCATTGCTAAGGCCTGAGGGCCAGTAGAAACAAGCCTTGCATACAGTAAATATCCGGCAACAATTCCGCAAACCCGTTCACTTAGTTCCTCAGCGTGAATTACTACTTTTTTTTCGCGATGCAGCAAAGTGTCCATCTCGCCGTAAATTGTCTCTAAAAAACTTAGTAATTGCTCACGCTGTGGCCATGGACGGTGGGCGAAAGGTAACCCTAATTCTCTGTAGTTATTTAAATTGTGGGAGCCGGGTATTAGGGAGAAGACAATGTCAAATCCATGCTGCCTCAGCCAAATAATCTCTTCTTGACGCCGAACGCGACGATGATTGGCGCCATATCCGCCCGGTCGTTCGCATACAGCGAGCTGATCTTTTATTACCCAGGCAAAATTTCGAGGCTCAATGCCTGCAGCCCATTTTCCTTTCATTAAAACCAATTTTCTTAGACGTCAGAGACCAGCGTACTTCTAGCAGGCGATCTCATCCAGTGAGTCACTTGCACCTGCAGGGAATTTACTCATCGGCCTCGGTGTTATAGGACCATATATCTTTTAAATTTCGAAACCGTTGCGACACATCTAGTCCGTAACCGACTACCCATACTTTAGGTATCTGGAAACCAACGTACTTTATTAAGTCATCTAAATCATCTTGAGCTTCTTCTCTAACTAACAAGGAACACATCACCAGACTTGCTGGATTTCTTGCGAGTAAGGTTTTACGCAGGTATCGGAGGGTCAATCCACTATCTACGATGTCTTCTATGAGAATGACATCTCTTCCTTCAATGTCAGCATCTAAATCTTTAAGGATTCGGACTACACCACTGGTGGTTGTGCTGCTTCCGTATGAAGAAACCGCCATGAAATCAAGTTGGACGGGTAAGTCTATTGCCCGACATAAGTCTGTCGTGAAAATTACTCCACCCTTGAGCACACCGACTAACAACGGTTCGCGCCCTTCATAATCTTTACTGATCAGATCACCTATTTCTGATACTCGGTTTTCGATCTCCTCTTGAGTTACCAAAATTTCACTGAGAGCGGGATGATTAAGAATTAAATTATGGTCGACCACGGCTAGGCAACCTAGTCGCTAGTTTTGGAAACTTCATCCTCTGAGCTAATACCTTCAAAAAGATGCAACTTACCTTTACTTCTTCGGATTCTCTTACCTCCAGCAATCTCGGTTCCAAGCGAATTTCCTCTGGCGACTTCAAGCACTCTTTCGACAGCCGCAAGATCCGGGGGGTGATTATTTCTTAGCCATTGACGAATAGCCCTCCTAGCTAATGGCAATGGAGCAGAATTGAGCTCTTTCGCATCGGTGGGGTCTATTACGGAGGCCAATTCATCAAGTAAGTCTCGGTCATCTCGTGCCAAGTCAGCTGCACGAACAAATAACGGTGCAACATCTCGTTGAGCAATATCAGCCATTAGAGGCAATATTTCATGCCGGACCCGGTTTCGAAGAAATCGAGGATTTTTGTTACTGGGATCAAATATTGGTTGGTATCCAAAGCGGTCACAAATTGCTTCGGTATCGCTTCTCCTTAATCTGAGGAGAGGGTGACCACTTGGTCGCATTCCTGATAGTGCATCTAGCGAGCCGCCGCGCATTAGATGTATAAGAATGGTTTCAGCTTGGTCATCGGCTGTATGGCCTGTGAGAACTTCGACGGGTAGCACCCCATATCGAGCATCGCGCCCTCTCTCTTCGAGGTTCGGCCCATCGACTAATTCAATTTTAATTTCCTCAAAATCGACGTTGAGTTTGTTAGCAAGTGTCTCAACTTTTTTAGCTTCTTCAGAAACTTCTTTTCTGAGCCCATGATTCACGTGAATAGCTTTAACCGTGGAGCTAGTTTCAGATGCCAATATCAAAAGAGCTGCGGAGTCGGCTCCTCCTGAAACTGCGCAAATCAATTCACCTTTGCTCGGGAAGGTACATTGATCTAGGTAGTCCTGAAAGTTTGAACGAGGTTTCATTAGGCCACGTGCCTAAATCGCAGGCACTCGTTGCATCCATGCCTCTGGATCGCGAATTTCTTTAAGCGATGGTAAATGAGAAACGTCTGACCAAATGATGTCGACAGCTCGATTGCCTCTTTGTGACTCGATAGCCGCAATGAATTCTTCGCCTGCCTGATACTGAGCTAATTTGGCTTCGATACCCATTAATTTTTGCATCATGCGAGCAAAACCTTTCGCCCCATTTCGCCGTTCTTGCAGCACACGAGCAAACCTTGGTGCATGTTCTACATAGCCGATAGCAGCGCGAGTCATTGTTACATCCCCGTGCCCTTCAACCAAACTCATCATTCCTCCGACGCTTTCGAGTAGAGCTCGTTGTTTATCGCTAGCGAACAGGGCAGCTAACCCACCTTCGCCAATAGGATCGCGGCCGGATCGTCGCTCATCATACAAATATTTAATTCCGTCTTTAAAACGGTCTGGATCAGGTTCTACCTCGTCAAGCATTCCGTTTACTAGATTCAAAAAATGAGGTCGCAGCCATGGAACTCCGGTGAACTGTGACCGATGTGTTAGCTCATGTAGCGCCAGCCAAAGCCGAAATTGTTGGGGAGGGAAAGCGAATTTTTTTTCCACTGAAATAATATTAGGACCTACGTAATAGACGTAATCCTGGTCATCACGATCTTCATCTTCGGCAAGTAATAGGTCGTATTGGCCAAGCACACGGCGAGACATCCAGCCTAGAACTAGTCCTAATTCCGTCGCCGCAATTTTTTTGGTTAGTTGAGATTCAGTTCTTCCCTCATCATTTTCGGAAACAAGTATTGGTCGCAGCAATCTTTGGAAGGACTTGATATTTGCGTCAATCCAACCTGCCCGATCAATCACTTTTGCTCGAGCTTTTCCATCTTTAGAGTACAAACCAGTTTCTACGGAAACAAGCTCCTCTGCTTGTGGAGTGAACCGTGCGAAATCTGAGTGGAGTGAATTCCCTAAGTATGATTGAGATAAGGGTTCTTCTCCAGCAACTTTAACTGCTATCCGTCGAGCAAGCTCCCAGTCCACTGACACATGTGTCCATTCAACGCTTGGGATATCGGGGGGCTACGACTTTGGCTACGTAACCTAACAAAAGTGCAATGACATTAACTACAGCGCCCACCGCAAGTGGCACTGCAAGCCAAAAATGCCAGATTTGTGCTCCTAGTGCTTCCATGTCTTTAGGCTAGCTGCCGCAGTCCCGATAGCCGAATCACATTTGATTATTAGCCAAATTTCTCAAAAATTAAAATATTCTGGCCTGATTCCATCATCTTCTCATTAGGAGGTTCCCGCTGGTGAAGTCTGCTGGTATCGTGAGCGGCTCAGCGCCCGAGTAGCTCAGTGGTAGAGCGGCTCTCTCGTAAAGAGCAGGTCGTGGGTTCAATTCCCACCTTGGGCTCAGTCTGATAGTTCTAACATTAAGTGCTGCGTCATCAATTTTTCGTTGGGGTTACGACGTAAATTTTGTGACGCTTTTTGTATTGCTGTGAGCGACCGAATGGCTTTTTGGCTGTCTATAGTTTGATCTGAGATCTCTTGTCTGATCGCAGCTCCTAAGGCACTAAACCCCATCAGAAACTCATCTGTGCGCAGACGTCGAAGTTCCCGTTTATGCCGATCGTCTAATGTCGTTCTGCCGGCCCCACGTTCACCAAAGCGCTCTGCGCGCTCATCTAAAGCTAATTTTTCTTCTGAGTGCTTAGTTTCCATCGGGCCCGCAGATGAATCTATTAGTTCTAAAACAAGGTCCGCTGCCAAAGCAGCATTGCCGCCACTTCCGTTAAGTCTTTCTCGAATTTGACTCCACGCGTTCCAACGATTTAGTGCTCCGTCATCGCTAGCGAGGATTCGAGCTCTATCTATAGAACCATCTGCAATTTGCGATGCAAACCGAGCACGATCCGGATCTACACCCTCTTCAATAAGGAGTTTTTCAAGTTCGCTAGCAGGAATAGAAACAAACTCGATTTGGAGGCATCGAGAAGCAATAGTTACGAGATCAGAAGAAATTTCATCAGCCAACAAAACAAAAAATGTAGATAGCGGTGGCTCCTCGATCGACTTAAGCAACATTGGACCGGCATCTCGTATCAGGTGCAAGTCTGTTACCACTATCACTTTTCGATTACCTTCAATTGGGCTCGTAGAAGCAGTACGAACAATGTCTCTGGCCTGTTCGGCTGTTACAAAAGCACCAGAGCGATCAACGATCACTAAATCGGGGTGTTCTTCGGCTGTTGCGAGCCGCTGGTGTCGTTCCTGGTCATTATTTTTATCGTTTAGCAGCCCCGCCGCAAATAGTCTGGCGGCATTTCGAGTCCCAGCCCCAGATGGCCCAACGAATAGATAGGCAGGTACGGGGTTAATGAGGGCAGCTTGCAGCATCAAGACGGCTCGTGGCTGACCTGTAATAGTATCGAAGAGGCTGCTCATCAATCTTCTTCAAGCGCTTTGTTAACCAGTAGCTCAATCTCTTCTACTGAGCCCGACGCATCAACTGTTTTCCAACGGTTGGCATCTTGTTCGGCTAACGATTGGAACCCACTGATTACACGTTGGGCGAAACCTTCGTCTTCGCGTTCCATACGATCTCTAGTTGCACCCAATCGTTTATTTGAGATCTCGACTGGCACCTGTAACAAAATAATTATGTCTGGCAGGAGACCTCCGCTAGCCCATTCTATTAGTGTGTGAAGGTCGTCTAACGACTGACCTCTGCCGTATCCCTGGTAAGCCAAGGTTGAACCGAAAGATCTATCTGTAACTACGTCGCGACCTAAAACTAAAGCCGGTTCGACAATAGTGTCCACGTGATGAGCTCGATCGGCAGCAAACAAAAGAGCTTCTGATCGCGCTGATGGGACCGGTCCGTCACCTAACAGCATTTCTCGAATTGCAGCTCCTAGTTCTGTTCCACCTGGTTCACGCGTTAAAACAGCATCGAGTTTTTTTGCAAGTCTCTTTGCCTGGGTTGACTTGCCGCTGGCTTCCCAGCCTTCAAATGCGATGTACCGACCACGTTTCAATATTTTTGTTCCTGGCTTTTTCGAAGAGATAAAAGAGACAGTCCTCCTGCCCCAATGATAAGCAAACTAGCCAGCCACAGGGCGCCGCGGACTCCGGGAAGTTCCATTGTGAACCTTCCGACAACAATTTCATTTTCGAAAAGTACCCCAAACAACCAGTTGAAGCCGTCTGAGAGAAATCCTCCAGCTGTAATCGACAATAGTAAACAAAACCTTACTGCCGTATAAAGCGCACTAAATACGCGACCTCTTAGTTCTTCTGCTACCTCTTCATGCAAAAGAGTGAACCCTAAAACATATACGCTTCCGGCAAAGATCCCCATTACAAAAACTCCAGCAAGCGCTAAAAAAGTATCTGAACAAGACACGGCAAAGAGGAGACCGAATCCAGCGCCGAACACCGAAGTCACAAAGGTACGTTCTTTATTGAGTCTTCTTTGAGCGACTGAGAGCGCAGAAACTCCGAGAGCGACCCCGAAACCAAGGGTTACTAAAATAGTACCAAAGCCGGCATTTCCTGCTCCTAGCACCACATCGTTGAAAACAGCGCCAAGAGGAATCAGCATTCCCCCACCAATCATCCCAGTGCTCAACCCCACCAAAACCACACGCACCCTTGGACTAAGCGCGATGAATTTCCAGCCTTCGCGCAGTTCTTGGAATCCTTCGGCTAAACCAAGCTTAGTTTTCTTAACGACTCGCTGTTTTCTATGGGGTTTAATGGGCAGAGTAGCTATTAATGCAGCGGCAATGACAAACGTTACTGCATCTAGTACTAGCGCCCATTCGACCTGTCCTACTGCGCTTTGCCCGAGCCATTCAACCAGTTTTGCAAGCCCAATGAACGCACCTGCGGCTAACGGGAACGTTCCGTAAGCAGCTACCAACGACAACGAGTTGGCAGCGGTTAATTGTTCTTTAGGAACTAGGTTTGGGACTATGGCTTCTTTACATGGACTCCATAATGAGGTTGCTAATTCTAAAATCAGAGACGCTAAGACAAGACCCCATACGCGCTCGATAAATGGGATGGTCAGCAAAGTGGCCGCTCTAATAATGTCACAAGTGATGAGGAGACGCTTGCGGTTAAATCGGTCGACAATTAGGCCACCAACTGAAGCCAAAAAGAAGCCAGGCAGCACGCGAGCTAGCATGACGAGAGCAATCGCTGAGCCTGGTTGGTCCCCGCCGATTCGTCGAGCTACTTCAATAATTGCAAGAAAGCCAATCCAATCACCGAAGGCACTAACTACTTGCGCTATCCAGAGCTTTAAAAAACTTCGAGATCTTAAGACAGTGAAACGCGCAGGGCTTTCGGAGTTCATGCCATCGGCAGAGTGAGGAGCAGAGTTATCAGACATAAATATTCTAAATGCGCATGAACTAACCGTTCAACAGTTAAGCGTATTCACTCCCACACTGTAAATAAAGAAACTAGATTAACTAAATTTCATTTTAAGAACTACGAAGTTTTGAACGAAACACCAGTTCTAAAACATTTGCTAGCTGGTAAGACTAAACGATACGCAGTATCAACTCACTTTTTTCGCTTACTGGATTTGGGGCTGCGCTTCTTTGCAAATGCTTTCTTTTTGGGTGGACCTTTTAGTCTTTTTTCAGCCAAAAGCTCAAGTGCTCGATCGAACGTCAGGTCTTCAGGTATATCTCCCAAAGCCAGTGATGCCATGTACTCACCGTCGGTGACGTACGGTCCAAATTTTCCGTCTTTTAACGAAACCATATTGCCTGAGTCAGGATCTTTCCCAAATTCTTGGAGCGGCGCTGTCGCTGTTCTTCCAAACTTTTTGGGCTCTTTAAGTTTCTTTACAGCTTCTTCAAGCGTTAATGTAATCAACTGATCTTCATTATCTAGGCTGCGAGTTTCAGATTTGCCAAAGATTTTTAGGTCCTCTCCGGAGGGTGGTTTATCAGGATCATCCTTAGAGGTACCACCGTCCCCGCCCGCAGAACCGAGGAGCTCACAGGCACGCTTTATATCAATACTTTCTGGGTTATCAGTTACCTCGAGCCAAGCTGACCTGTCGACATTGTCAGTTACGAAGTAACGCTGGGATTCCTCTATCAGCCTCAAAGAAATAGTCCTGCTATCTCGGTCGCGGATTCCAATATCTCGAACCCACTTTCCGTCATTAACCTTAGGCGTTAAATTGGGTCCATCGTCGCAGGTGTGTTTTATATAAGGGCCGAATGGTCCGTTTGAGACGATTATCGGATTACCACAAAAAGGGTGAATTATTTCTCGCGGAAGGCTTAACAGAGCTAGTGCTTCTTCTAACGTTACGTCTTCCAATGTCATGAATTTAAATAGCGATGA
>CAJQGN010000055.1 GCA_905477545.1 uncultured Acidimicrobiales bacterium
AAGTAGGCGAACTCCAAAGTTCGTCAACGCAGAGCCGAAAAAAACGGGTGTGACTTCTCCCGCCAAGAAACCCTTATAGTCGATCTCGCTGCCCAAAGCATCTAGAAGCTCAACTTCTTCCCTGGCCTCATCCCACCCTGAAACCGAGTCATCCAGATCAGAAAGTTCTATCCGCTCTTCGAGCGATTCAGTAGCACCACGAGCGGTTCGGTCATAGCGAATGAATTGTGAAGTGGAGCGATCGACGATCCCACGCAAATCACCAGGCACTCCAACGGGCCAGGACATGGGCATTGGGCGCAGCTGAAGCATGCTTTCGATCTCGTCAATTAGCTCCAACGGCGCTCTACCAGGACGATCACACTTATTTACAAAAGTAAGGATTGGAATTTCGCGCTGTCGACACACTTCAAAAAGTTTTAGAGTCTGTGGCTCGATCCCTTTCGATCCATCAATAACCATGACCGCTGCGTCAGTAGCAGCAAGCACCCGGTAGGTGTCCTCACTGAAATCTCTATGACCCGGAGTGTCTAACAGATTCACGATGCAATCTCTGTAATCAAACTGAAGTGCAGTCGACGTTATGGATATACCTCTTTTTTGTTCCAGCTCCATCCAATCTGAAGTTGCGGAACGTCTGCCCGAGCGCGCTTTAACTGATCCAGCCACCGCTATTGAGCCCGAATACAAAAGAAACTTCTCTGTCAAAGTCGTCTTGCCTGCATCAGGATGACTGATTATCGCGAAAGTTCGGCGGCGAGCAGCTTCTTCTCGAACTCGTTCAGACATACTCACTGAGTCGATCGTAGAAGAACGACGACCGAACAGCACGCTCTTCGCAAGACTTCGCAGAAACCAATTCGAAACAAAACTAAAATTAGAAGGGCTTTTAGTGTGATCCAGATGGCAAGATGTTCCTTTAGCTAGCAGACATCGCCGCAAGGAGACGCCATGAAATTAGCAACTGGAGCCGGATATTGGGCCGCCGGACCGCCTAAAGACGCTCTCGAAACTCTGATGAAAGCCGAAGAGTTAGGGTTTCATTCATTTTGGACTGCCGAGGCTTACGGATCAGATGCTTTAACTCCCTTAGCCTGGTGGGGAAGCAACACCGAATCTATTCAATTGGGCACAGGAATCATTCAGATGTCAGCTCGAACTCCGGCTGCAACCGCTATGGCAGCTATCACTATGGATCATCTCAGCGATGGTCGATTTATTTTGGGATTAGGAGTAAGCGGCCCACAAGTTGTGGAAGGTTGGTACGGGCAGCCCTACCCGAAGCCGCTTGCAAGAACAAGGGAGTACATCCACATCGTCCGAGAGATTTGCGATCGAGAAAAACCGGTCGAATTCATCGGCGATCATTATCAGATGCCCTTACCTGGAGGGCTAGGACTAGGCAAACCTCTCAAATCAACTGTCCATCCACTCCGTAAAACAATTCCAATTTATCTCGGAGCAGAGGGCCCAAAGAACGTCGCTCTAGCTGGAGAGCTATGCGACGGTTGGCTTCCATTATTTTTCGCTCCAAAAGATAATCATTTCTACGCTGATGCCCTCAACGAAGGATTCGCTGCTGCAGGCAAACCTCGGATAGGACCTGATGGTAAAATTCCTGAAGCTAACGACTTCGAGGTCGTGTGCCCCGTAAGCATCGTGCCAGAAAACGACATAGAGAAAGCAGCTGACAAAGTGCGACCCATGCTCGCCTTGTACATGGGCGGTATGGGCGCTAAGGGAGCAAATTTTCACTACGACGTTTTTTGTAGAATGGGATATCAAGATGTCGCCGACAAAGTTCAAGAACTTTATTTGCAAGGAAAGAAAGCTGAAGCTTCGGCAGCTATCCCCCTAGCATTGGTTGAAGAAGTGGCTCTGGTTGGTCCTCTCAGCAAGATCGCAGAAGATTTAACAAAATGGGAAGATACAGTCGTGACAACTCTTCAAGTAAGCGGCTCCCCTGCTCTACTCGAAACAATCGCCGAGGTAGTACTTTGATGAATTCAATTAATCCCCGCACTCCTGTCTTAGTAGGAGCAGGTCAATTTCTCCAAAAGCCTGATAATCCTGTTGATGCAATCGAGCCAGTCTCCATGATGCAAGCAGCACTCGAAGCTGCCGCTCAAGACGCTGGGGCCGCTTCACTTCTCAGCGACGCCACTCATACCTGGATTGTTAAAGGAGCATGGCCATATCCCGATCCGGGCGGTCTCCTGCGAGATAGATTCAAAAATAATAGCAGGACTGGACTATCGACCGACGGAGGGAACACACCTCAATCGCTCGTAAACAAAGCGTGTGTTCGAATCAGCAATGGAGACGCAAATATAGTTCTTATAGCTGGCGCTGAAGGTATTTGGAGCCGGCGGAGAGCAAAACGAGCCGGTGAACGCATCGCCTACACCGATCAATCACCCACATCGCCAGATGAAACTCTTGGCAAAGACGTAACCATGAGTCATGAAGTGGAGCTCGAGCGCGGTTTCGCAATGCCCATAAATTTTTATCCGATATTTGAATCAGCCTTCAGAGCATCACGCGGCGAGTCAATAGAAGACCACAGAAACCGAATTAGTAAGCTTTGGGCTACTTTCAACAAAGTTGCTGTCAGTAACCCGTATTCATGGGTTCGCAACCCAATGACGGCCGAAGAGATAAAGCAGCCAGATAACGGCAATCGACTTGTGGGGTTCCCCTACACCAAAGCCATGAACTCGAATTGGGACTTAGACCAAGCGGCGGCTCTCATCTTGTGCTCAGCTGAAGCGGCAGAAGCAGCTGGCGTTCCTAAAGACCGATGGCTTTTTCCTCATGCCGGCACTGACGGAGCTGATAC
>CAJQGN010000056.1 GCA_905477545.1 uncultured Acidimicrobiales bacterium
CGACTTCGAGATAACAGTGCACGCTGTGAAAGAAAAAGTACTTCCCGAACTAACTGACGAATGGGTTGATGAAAATACTGAAAGTGAAACAGTTGAGGAGCTCAGAGAGCAAATAAAAACAAGAACACAAATGATGAAGTCGTTTCAATCAAATTCTGCGCTCAGAGAGAACACAGCTCAAGCATTAGCTGAACTGGTGACCCAATCAATCCCTGACTCGATGGTCAACGGTGAAATGTCAGACCAAATTCAGCAATTAGCGATGCGTCTCCAGGATCAAGGAATGAGTATCGAGTCATGGCTCCAAATGACAGGCCAGGACCCAGAATCTTTCACCGTAGAGCTTCGTGAAGCGGCGGAACGATCCGCAAAAGTAGATCTTGCGTTGAGAGCTATTGTTCTCAAAGAATCTATCGAAGCTTCTGAAGAAGACCTGAATGAAGAGCTTGAACGAATGGCAACTCAATTCGAAGTGACCGTTGAAGAACTTCGCCACCAGATAAGTGATCGTGGCGATGGGTTAGGCCCTGTAAAGGCTGAATTAGTTAAACGTAAAGCTTTGGAAAAGCTAGTGGCCGAAGTAAAACTGATTGATGAAGATGGCATTGCTGTTGATAGACAAGATTTAGAGCTTCAATTACCCGACATGGATAAAGATGAAGCTGACGAAGAGCAAAAATTAGACGCTGACAACGAGTCCGAGGAGGACGCAGAGTGAACCTTCAGGCACAGAATTACCTAGTTCCGACGGTAGTAGAGCAAACGAACCGTGGTGAACGTGCGTACGATCTCTACTCACGTTTACTAAAGGAAAACATCATATTCCTCGGTACTCCGATTGATGACACAATTGCCAATTTAGTATGTGCTCAATTGATTCATCTCGAGTCAGAAAATCCTGATCGAGATATAAACATGTACATAAATTCGCCAGGAGGGGACATAAACGCCCTTTTCGCAATTTATGACACTAGCCAATACATAAAAAATGACATAACTACGATCTGCTTAGGTCAAGCAGCTTCGGCTGCAGCTGTCCTGTTAGCTGCTGGAAGCCCAGGTAAGAGAATGGCGTTGCCACACGCAAGAGTGTTGTTGCATCAGCCGTTCGGCCAAGCAATGGGACAAGCAACCGATATCGAGTTAGCTTCTCAAGAAATAGAGCGAATGCGTGGCCTTCTCGACCAAATTCTCGCGCGCCATACGGGCCAAGACCTAGAGCGGATCCACAACGACACGGACCGCGACTTTATTTTAGATGCAGAGGCGGCCAAAGAGTACGGAATCATCGACGAAGTAATCAGTAACCGTGAATTAGTTGAAGATGGTCCGATCCGAGCTGCCTGAAATTATTTAAACCTAGTAAATAAAATTTCAAAAATTAAGGCGACAAACGTCAAAGCGAGCCATGCTGTGCCATCCTTAGCCGTTAGTTAACAACAACCCAAAGGTTGTCTGAATTGGAGTTGAGAAGTGGCAAAGTTCGGAGAAGGTAGCGAGCTACTAAAGTGCTCCTTCTGCGGAAAGTCGCAGAAGCAGGTCAAAAAACTTATAGCAGGACCAGGTGTATACATCTGCGATGAATGTATAGACCTTTGCAACGAAATTATCGAAGAGGAACTGTCGGAGACGTCCGAAGTCATTTTTGATGAAGTCCCTAAGCCTCAAGAAATATTTTCATTTCTCAATGAATATGTAATAGATCAAGATCGCACAAAAAAAATTCTCTCTGTTGCCGTATACAACCACTATAAGAGAGTCCAATTTGCCCAAAGCCTCGGCCCAGATGATGTCGAGTTGGCGAAGTCCAACATCATGCTTATAGGTCCAACAGGTTGCGGAAAGACAATGATGGCCCAAACCTTGGCACGAATGTTGAACGTGCCGTTCGCTATGGCTGACGCCACGGCTCTGACCGAAGCGGGTTACGTAGGCGAAGATGTTGAGAACATACTTTTGAAGCTAATCCAAGCTGCCGACTATGACGTTAAACGTGCAGAGACTGGCATCATTTATATCGATGAGATTGACAAAATTACCCGTAAATCTGAGAACCCTTCGATCACAAGAGATGTTTCGGGAGAAGGAGTCCAACAGGCGCTTCTCAAAATTTTAGAAGGCACAGAAGCAGCCGTTCCGCCACAAGGTGGACGCAAGCACCCGCATCAAGACTTTTTGCAGATAGACACAAGCAATATTCTTTTTATATGCGGAGGGGCTTTCGATGGCCTTGAAAAAATTATCGCCGAGAGACTTGGTCAACGAGCCGTAGGCTTCGGAGCAGACATAAAGCCAACCGCTGAGAGAGCCAATACAAACCTTTTGCCTGAAGTGCTGCCGGAAGACTTGCAAAAATTTGGCTTGATCCCAGAGTTTATTGGTCGGCTACCAGTGGTTGGGGTCGTCGATCAACTAGGGCCTGATGCTCTCCAACGGATTCTAACCGAACCAAAAAACGCGCTCTTGCGCCAATTCGACCGTATGTTTGAGCTCGACGGTGTGGAACTCGAATTTACTGACGAGGCAATAGCCGCCGTAGTTGATCAAGCCCTGCTCCGCAACACTGGCGCTCGAGGATTACGAGCAATAATTGAGGATGTTCTTCTTGGAGCAATGTACGAAGTGCCTAGCCGGGAAAACGTGGTCCGCTGCATCGTCGAAGCAGATGCAGTGCTTAAGAAGGCGAACCCAACTTTAGTAGAGCGCAATGACGAACGGAAAGCTTCCTAAAGTGCTCATAGAAAAGCTTCTGCCCCGATGGATCCGATAAACTTTGCAGCGATAGATTCATACCAGCAAGCTGTTGATTGGCTTGAGCAACACTACAACCTCGAAAGTGTGCTCGGCAGTCCGGAGACATTACCGCCTAGTCTTGACCGGATGCGTGTGGTCATGGAACTACTCGGCCACCCAGAAGTTGCTGTACCCACTCTTCACATAACCGGGACTAACGGAAAAGGCAGTACCACAAGAATGATTGTGGAGATGTTAACGGCCGTTGGCTTAAAAGTAGGCAGTTATACTTCGCCGCACATAACGAGCTTAAACGACAGGATAGCAATAGCTAACCAACCACTTAGCAATCAGGAATTTTGCGAAGCTATCAGAGAGATAGCAGCAATCGAACCATGGATCTTGAAGCAATCAGGAAGCCTTCCTAACTATTTTGAGGTTATTTGCGCCGCAGCATTTAACTGGTTCGCGATGAACGCCGTAGACGCAAACGTTATGGAAGTTGGAATGGGTGGTCGTTGGGACGCTACGAACGTAGTTCGTGCAGAAGTAGCTGTTATTACTAACATGGGATCGGATCATCTGGAAATAATCGGGCCCACGATGGCTGATTTAGCCAGGGAAAAATCTGGAATTATCGAACCAACTTCACATGTCATATGTGGAAGCCTCGAACAAGACCTTCTTCAAATAGTCAAAAGTGTGCCCTGCCGAGAGCTCTGGGTGCAGGACACTGACTTCGCAGTCACTAATGACCGGCTCGCAGTAGGAGGGAGGTTGCTAGATGTCAGAACTCCATTTGGCAGGTATGAAGAGATTTTTGTACCTGTGAACGGAAAACATCAATCAAATAATGCTCTTCTTGCAATAGCAGCCACGGAGGCTTTTTTTGCCAGAGCACTTGACGCCGACATACTCCACGACGCCTTTGCAGCGGTAGAGCTTCCTGCCCGATTCGAGATACTTAGCCGATCTCCACTCACGATCGTAGATGGAGCACACAATGTAGATGGGGCAATGGCTCTTAGCGAAACACTGTTTTCGGACTTCGGAGCAGAAGAAGCTCCTGTGCTGGTAATGGGAACTAACCGGCCCCATAACCCTATTGACTTCATGCAAGCGGTGAACTTGAAAGAGTTCAAATCAATAGTAGCCACGCAAGCGAAATGGCCACGGGCGTTAGAGGCGAGCGAGGTAGCCGCGTGCGCACAAAAATTGGGACACAAATCAGTAGACGTTCGGTCAGATGTAGCTGAAGCGGTCGAATTGGCTCGAGAAATTGCTGGGCCGCACGGCAGCATAATAGTTACCGGTTCTTTATATGTCGCGTCTGAAGCCCGATTACACCTCCAATCATGATCACGGTAGTCTGAGTACGTATACGATCGAATCTCTAGGAGTTGTTTTGGCCCACACATTTGTTATTTGCAAACCCGATGCAGTCGAGAGAGGGCTTGTTGGCGAAATAATCTCCAGGATCGAGCGAAAGGGATTAAGCATTAAACGAGCTGAGCTTCGATTAATCGACCGAGAAACTGCTGCACTGCACTACATGGAGCATGATGGGAAACCATTTTTTGAAGATCTGCTCAACTTCATAACCCGCTCCCCAGCAATGCTTCTTCAGGTAGAAGGAAGTGATGATGCCGGGGATGACATATTTGCCGTGGTCAGAAACCTTATGGGAAGTACAAACCCTGCAACGGCTGCGCCGGGTACTATCCGTGGCGACTTCGGTTTACTCGTAACAGAAAATCTTGTTCACGGCTCAGACTCTGTTGAGTCGGCTGAGCGTGAAATTGGAATATTTTTCTAAGCTAATTGAGCGGACCAAAATGGATCGTGACGCCTTGAATTCGAGTCAATCGAGCAACATGAATTACTCGCGTCCAGGTACGTCTCAAAAAGTGAATATTTTGGGACGTGCCTTTAGTGGGCTCAAACCGAATTTCTTTTCTAATCGAGAAATGGCGGTTGATTTAGGAACAGCGAACACTCTGATTTATATACGAGGTCAGGGAATAGTTCTTGATGAACCGTCGGTGGTTGCAGTTGACATGAACACGGGCGTTCCTGTAGCAGTCGGTTATGAAGCGAAGCGTATGCTTGGGAGAACACCGGGACATATCCAGGCAATTAGACCACTTAAAGATGGAGTAATCGCAGATTTTGATATCTGTGAAAAAATGCTCCGATACTTTATCGACAAAGTGAATAGTAGTCGTTGGTCTAAACCACGAATGGTTATTTGTGTGCCTTCCGGAATCACAGGAGTGGAACAGCGGGCCGTGCAAGAAGCTGCCGAATACGCAGGGGCCAAAAAACCGGCCTTCATTATCGAAGAACCAATGGCAGCAGCTATCGGCGCTGGGTTGCCGGTGCAGTCACCTTCTGGGAGCATGATCGTAGATATCGGTGGCGGAACGACCGAAGTTGCAGTCATCTCTTTGGGCGGGATTGTTTCTGCTCAGTCAGCTCGGGTAGGAGGTGACGTACTTGATGCTGCCATATTGCAGTTTGTGAAGAAGACTTACAATCTAGCGCTCGGTGAAAGAACTGCTGAGGAAGTAAAAATGACGTTGGGCTCAGCATGGCCGCTTGATGAGGAAATGTATGCTGAGATTCGCGGTCGTGATTTAGTCTCAGGTCTGCCTAAAACGGTAACGGTAAGTAGCATAGAAATCAGAGAAGCTATTGAAGAACCGCTAACAGCGATTTTTAACGCTGTGAAAACGACTCTCGACCAGACCCCACCAGAGTTAGCTGCGGACATCATGGATCAAGGAATAGTCCTAGCAGGTGGTGGGGCCTTGTTACAAGGGTTAGACCAAAGGCTTGCCAATGAGACTGGAATGCCGATTCGAATAGCGAAAGATCCTTTACACGCGGTTGCAAGGGGCTCAGGCCAATCACTTGAAGAATTTGAGGTCCTTCGCGGCGTCCTTTTCTCTTCAGGTGAGCTTCGATAAGGATTAAGGGCATCTGATGTCGAGGCATAGCAAAGTAAGTCGAAGGCCCCGATCTCGGTTAAGAATTGTTTTATTTATTTTTACAGCTTTAGTACTAATCACACTCGATGCTCGAAGCGGCGACGGACCATTAACAAAGATACGCAGTGTTGCGCTCGACGCAACAGGCCCCATTCGTTCGGCTTCAGCAAAAGTGTTTGTTCCGATCGGTAATGCCTGGCAGGGGATTACCTCGTATGAAGATTTAGAAAATAGAAATGCCGTTCTCGAAGCCAAACTAGCCGAGATCAAAAGCTCCACCCTCCAGATTGGGGAAGTTGAAAGAGACCGAGAGGCATTATTGTCGCTTTTGGGGGCGCGAGACACGCTGAGCAATATTCCGCGCCGAACAGCGCGCGTAATTGATGCTCAGATTTCTAATTTCGAACGAACGATTGAGCTAGATAAAGGTTCGCGTGATGGAATTAAACTAGGGATGCCTGTAGAAACTGGCGCGGGGCTGATTGGCCGCGTGAGTCAGGTGAGTGTCACTCGAGCGCGTGTTGAGCTTCTCACAGACCCGAATTTCGACGTCGGTGCTCGGTTAGTCCGTTCGGGCGATGATGGTGTCGCCTCAGGAAAAGGAGCAGGGAGGAACCTGATTGTAAATTTTATAGAGCTTGAAACTGTTGTGATACCTGGTGAAACCGTTGTGACGAGCGGCTTTCAGGGGAGCACTTTTCCCGAGGGACTTTTAATCGGAACTGTTGTTGACGTTACTCCGGACGCCGTTCAAGATACCCAGCGTATAACTGTTTATCCCTCCGCTGATCTAGACAGAATTCGCTGGGTTTCAGTGATCTTGTTTGAATCGGGTGCGTCGGGGCCGGTGCTTGTGGATCGTGATTTCCCGGAGCCTGCGAGCGGAACCGAGATAGACGCTGAGCAAAACGGAAATGACTCATGATGGTTTCCCTGGGCCCAACAGCGAGAGCAACCATTGTCATCGGGTTGATCGGTTTGACACAAATTTCAGCAATGCCACATTTAACAATAGCTGGGTTTGTTATTGATCTATTTTTGATCCTGACCGTTATCTCGGGGATTTTAGCGGGCAGCGACAGAGCAGTGGGAATAGGCTTTAGCTGTGGATTATTAGCAGATCTCGTTGTAAATTCACCGTTCGGTATGAATACTCTTGTGCTCGTACTTGTCGGTTGGGGAGCCGGGGCGCTTGCACCTCAACTCGTTGAAACAAACAGAGTTCTGCGTTCTTTAACGGTCGGTTTAACTGCGTCATCTGGCATAGCGCTCTATGCACTAATGGCATGGCTCATCGGTTACAGCTACGACGCTGAAAACCGGATCGAGTTCTTAGTGCTGGCAACAGGCGTTGTCGCCTCTTTCGTCAACTTGTTATTAGAGCGAATCGTACGGACGATATTACTTATTGAGCCGGCCATTTATACGAGTAGAGTATGATTCCCAAGCTTGATAGACGTCTATCCTTTCTGGGAATACTAATCGTAGGACTCTTCGCTGCGTTGTTTACTCGACTCTGGTACCTGCAAGTCTTGAACACCGAAGATCTCGAAAAAAAAGCTGAATCTAATCAAATCGAGATGGTAGTGTCAGCGCCGAATCGCGGCAGGATCTTCGACAGGCATGGTGTAGTTCTCGCAGATAATCTGCGGACGGGAATAGTTACTGTTAACAAGTCCCGATATTCACCTGGCCAGTTGGAGTTTATTATCAGTGAACTTTCCTCAATCCTTGGTATTCCCGAAGATGTGCTCAACAGTCGACTTAATGACTTGCAGACGCATCGCCTTGCAGCCAAAGTTGTTGCGACTGGTCTAAACGAAGAAGGACTGCTCCGGATCAGCGAGAGGTCCCTCCCTGGCGTCGAGGCAAAGTGGGAGATGACCAGGACCTACCCGCGCGACGAAGTAGCTGCTCACATCATCGGTTATGTAGGAGCGATGTCCGAGCAACAAGCACCGGGGCTTCTTGATGATGGGTACCTACCATCTGAAAGGGTAGGCAAAGCTGGTATCGAAGCCCTTTTCGAATCCCAGCTGCATGGTTCTCCAGGTATAACAAAACTTGAGGTGGATAATGCTGGCAGAGTTCACCGTATCATTGGGGATCAACAGGCTAAGCCCGGAAATGACATCATCCTGTCTATCGATGCGGACCTGCAGGCTGCGACTGAGTCGTTTCTGGCTCAAGGATTACTAGCAGCTCGGGAAACAGTAAGTGATGATTCCGGATTCTTTTATCCGGCTGTCGGAGGTGCCGCTGTAGTCCTTGATTTAAGAAATGGGGATGTTTTAGCCATGGCCTCATATCCGACTTATAACCCTAATTGGCTAGTAGAAGGTCTGACTTTCGAAGAGTACGAGTCTGTTTTTGAGAATCCATATGCACCGGGAGCACTCAACAATCGGGCGATACAGGGGCTGTACGCACCAGGATCTACTTTCAAGCTAGTTACAGCATTAGCAGGATTAGAAGCACGGCTAATATCTCCTCGAAATACTTACTACGACGTTGGGTACTTCAAAATCCCAGATGAGTATGGCTGTACCGGTAGGTGCACATTTTTTAACGCCGATAAAGCTCCTCTGGGAACCTTGGATTTGTCAACAGCGTTAACTAGGTCAAGCGATGCATATTTTTACCAAGTAGCTCATGATCTTTATTGGATTAAAGGTGAAGAAGAATGGGCTATTCAAGATATGGCTGACCAATTAGGATTTGGAGGGCAGACTGGTGTTCAGCTTCCCTATGAAAAAGCGGGCCGAATTCCCGATGGTGACACTAAGAAAACATTGTTCGAACTGAACCCGGAGGCATACAATCCGTACAAGGCAACATCTGATTGGCTTCCCGGCGACAACATAAACACCGGTATCGGTCAAGGATTCGTATCGGCTACCCCGATCCAGTTAGTAAACGCTTATGCGGCATTCGCTAATGGGGGTACACTGTTCAGTCCAAATATTGTCGAACGAATAGTTTCGAGAAACAGCGAAAATTTTGGTGAAACCATCATTGACTACGAACCTAAGATTCAGCGCATAATTGACTTCCCTGAGGGTTCGCCGGTTGTTGGCGAGGGCCTCGGCGGAGTGACCAGCAAACAGCGCAGAGGTACGGCGTGGAAGGCTTTCGAAGGATATGATGCCGGTAGCTATTCGGTGGCGGGAAAGACAGGAACTGCCCAAGCGGATGGAAAAAATGCAGTCCTGGAAAGAAAAAAAGAGGACTCAGCAATATTTGTCGCCTGGGCGCCACAGCATGACCCTCGATATGCGGTTGCCGTGGTTATGGAAGAAGCAGGCTATGGCGGTGAAGCAGCAGCGCCGGTGGCAAGACAAATATTTGAAGCATTGAGAGCCTACGAACAAAGATGGTCGGAGCCTCAAATAGCCTTTGTGCCTGCTTCTCCTGCATGCCCTGAAATCCCCGAAGCTTTGCGTGGTGATCCTGCCTTCACGAGTTTCGTGCCAGAAGGATGTCCATGGGGAATCCAGATTCCTCGAGCGAACAACGCTCAAGATGTAAACGGAGATGGAGTCGATGACCAAAAGGTGAGGGATTGATGGCTGTACCTCTTCGTCGCGAGCTGCAGTCTCCGGTCAGGTTTGCCGATTATTCTCTTGCTCTAACAGCGGTTCTTATTTCGTTAATCGGCGTGGCGATGAATTATTCAGCGACTTGGCGGATTCTGGAATTCAACGGAAGCGACGGTGCTACATACGCAAAACGGCAGGCTATCTTCGTGATGGCTGGAGCGATGGTAATGATTGTTAGTGCGGCCTTTAACTATCGAAGTTTACGCTCGCTTGCGAACACTGCTTACCTCCTCTCCCTTGCGGCGTTAATAGGAGTTTTGTTTGTTGGAGTTGAACGAAATGGCGCACGAGCCTGGTTCGAAGTGCCCGGTTTACCATTCCAGCTTCAGCCTTCAGAATTCGCAAAGGTAACGGTTATTTTGGCGCTAGCCGCTTTTGTCGCGACACATGAGAGCTATTTGCGTCTGTCGACGCTTGTAAATGCTTTTTTGTTAATCGCTGTTCCATTAGGCCTAATTTATAGACAGCCAGACCTTGGAACAATGCTGGTATTTGTATCGATAGGAATGGGAATGCTCCTGATCTCGGGAGCGCAAGTGAAACACATAGTGATTACCTCGATGCTGGGAATAATCGCTATTTTTCTACTACTTAATCTCGATGAGCTTGGGGGGCCTTCTCTACTTCGCCAGACTCAGGAAAACCGGCTAACAGCGTTCTTGGATCCTGAGTATGACCCACAAGGCGCTTCGTATAATTTACGACAATCAGAAATAGCAATCGGCGCTGGGGGAGTAAAGGGCCAAGGCTGGCTGAAAGGGTCTCAAACGAATCTAAATCTGGTCCCTGAGCAAAAAACAGACTTCATATTCACTGCGTTAGGAGAAGAATTCGGATTTCTTGGTTCCTCCACTTTGTTGCTTTTATATGCCTATTTACTTGCCCGTATATGGTGGATAGCTCGGACGAGTAGTGATCTATTCGGAAGTTTTATATGCGTAGGCGTACTTTCTATGTTCGCATTTCAAATATTTCAAAACGTTGGTATGACTATGGGGATAATGCCAATTACAGGAATTCCACTGCCCTTTATGAGCCACGGCGGTTCCTCAACCGTTGTGGCCTTTTTGTCTATTGGGCTAGTGGTGAATGTGGGGGCCCGAAGATATGGCGGGCATTAGCACTTGTTCGAACAGAACAAGATCAGGCTCGTGACAGTAAGGAAAAATAAGCACGGAAAGGTATCATTGTATTCTGAATGATTTCTCTTTGCGCTAAACCTAATACCGATCGAATGCATCGCTTGGTGTCGCGCTGCAACACAGGCTTCGAGGTTACTGCGCTGCCCCTGGCCTCGACTACCCGGTGTCGCAAATCTGCCCCTCTGATCGCGGCACTGAAGACAAATTCTGTTAAAGAAAAAGTAAAAGAATTACCGTTGTTATTACAACGAACGTATAAGCAAAGGCCATCAACATTCTACGGCCTCTTCCTGCAGAACTCGTCAATCGAACGAGGTCAAGATGAACGCCAGGTAACTGGCGTAGCAAGAAGCTGGAATTGCACTAAATACGGGATTGAGCACATGATTGGTTATGGCGAGTCTTTACTTACCGCTACTCGTAAACCAGATCTAGACCCACAGACCAGACAAAAAGTTCTGGTCACGGTAAGCCTCCGGGCAGAAGCAGAGAAAAGCTGATGAATAAATGCGATTCTCATGCAGGTCAAGTCTCACTCCCACCCGTTCGGGTGGGGGGATGGCATTGCTGCTAAGGACTTTTCTTTCCAATCGAGTTCTTTCAAGAGATAAAGTGGAACTCAGCCAAGCCGAAAAATGTGTGCAACCTAATCCGAAATTTTTGCGCCAAGAAGTAGCAGAAACACGAAGTAGTGAATCGTCGTCTTTAAGAACTAGAGGCAGCAGACTTCAGCGAAGCACGAATCTTAGGTTCGATTGCGGAACGAGAGATTTCGCTAACTTCAAGACGCGTGTTCAAACCATTACTTTTAGTAAACCTGGATATGTCAAAGACCAAATAAATACCAGTGTGAAATACCGCTGTTTTTACCAACGATCTACTTGCGAGAAAGCGAAAAGTCACCGTGATCAACTTTCGCTTCTTTCGCTGAGGAAGAAAATTTAATATGAGCGACTCAGCAGATAAACAAGAGAAATTAGAGAGCGAGACTCCGACGCGCCGTAAGCGCGTACTCGGAGCTTCCAATGAAACGCAGCGTGAAGAGGATAAGAAATCGACACCCTCTCGGGCAGAGTCTTCGAAGCCGGCTCGAACCAGAAAACTAGTTTCGGAGGTGAACGTTGCAACTCAAAAAACTAACAATGAGAAAGATATTGGGACTCCATCGAAAAAAGCTACTGAAGTTAAAAGAACTAGGACCTTGAGCGGCGCAAAGACAATGGGATCGCAACAAGGAAAGGGCTCTGAATCTGAATCGAAGTTGCGTAAAAGATCGATACAGGGTGCAAGTAGTAGCTCAGTGGAGTTACCGTCAGGAAGGCCACCTGAAGCCAAAAAGCCTCAAATCGGAGATAGCCGGTCCGCGGGTGAAGATAAAGCAAAGATCAAGGGCAAAGCGACTTCAGGCGAGGATAACCAGCCTAAGAAAAAGCGTCGTCGCGGCGGTCGAGGGCGCGGAGGCGCTCCTCGGGAAGGTCTAAACAAGCTTGAGCCAGTTCAGACAATTATTTCAGACACTCCCGTAGAGCTAAATGACAAAGAAATGGAACGTCGTCGCGGAAAAGAACGAAATGGCAAACCTATTGGGCGTTACCAGATGTGTGTTCAGGTAACCGATGGGGTCACTCACATAGCTGTGCTCGAGGGAAGGACCCTAATCGAGCACTACGTCAGTAGACCATCTGATGATGCGACCCAAATTTATGGAAACGTTTATCTTGGTAAAATTCAAAACGTTCTGCCAGGAATGGAAGCCGCTTTCGTTGATATAGATACACCTAAAAATGCTGTTCTTTACCGTGCAGACGTGACCTACGATCTCGATGACACAGATGGAGACCCGAGCCAGCCCCTTCCTCCAAAAGCAAAAAAAATGAGGGGTAAATTCAATGCCCGAAAAAATGAGCCACGAATTGAGCAACTCTTAAAGTCGCAACAAGCAATATTGTGCCAGGTAACTAAAAACCCCATTGCGCATAAAGGTGCCCGACTCTCAACTGAAATTTCCCTCCCTGGCAGATTCGTCGTCTTAATTCCTAACAGTTCTACGTATGGTATTTCGAAAAGACTTCCGGACAACGAGCGCAAAAGACTACGAAATATTTTAGACAAGGTAAAACCGAAAGAACATGGAGTAATTGTTCGAACCGCTTCCGAAGGTGTCACGGCAGAAGAGATTGAGCGAGATGTTAAACGGCTGTTGGAGCAATGGGAACAAATTAGCGAATTAGCACAAAAGTCGAAAGCGCCTAATTTACTTTTCAGAGAACCTGAGTTAGCGGTGCGCATAATCCGGGAAGAATTTAATCGCGATTTTCGTGGTGTCGTTATAGACGACTTAAACCTCTTTAATCAGGTCAAAGGCTATATGGATACTATTGCGCCGGCTTTGGCGGACCGAATAGAGTTCTATGATTCTGCAAAGGAACCACTCCCGATATTTGAGCGCTATAACGTTGCTGAACAATTGCGGAAGGCTTTAGACAGCAAAGTTTGGTTACCATCAGGTGGGTCGTTGATAATTGAGCACACCGAAGCTCTGACGGTGATTGATGTGAACACTGGACGCAACGTCGGCAAATCCAATCTAGAAGAAACGGTCTTTAGGAATAACCTTGAAGCTGCGGAGGAAATAGCTAAACAGCTGCGCTTAAGAGACATCGGTGGAATAATAGTTATTGACTTCATCGACATGGAAATAAGAAAAAATCGTGCTGAAGTTGTAAATAGTTTCGAGAAAGCTCTAGCCAGAGAAAAGACCCGTACTCAGGTGTCGCACATTTCTGACCTCGGATTAATCGAAATGACTAGGCGTCGCATAGGCGAAGGATTGCTCGAATCCATAAGCGATACGTGTCCTTCATGTGACGGTAGTGGCGTCAATCTGCACGATTCCATTTTGAACGTTTAAGAAAGTCTCGTTGACAGTTTTGGGATTAGGAACAAAACAGATAGCCTGAAGGACTTATGTATGCAGTGATCGCCACAGGTGGCAAGCAAGAAAAAGTTGAGACTGGACAAGTTATCAACGTCGAGTTACTTAAAGCGGCTGAAGGTGAAGAAGTTACGTTCTCTCCCATTCTCGTGGTAGATGAAGGTAACGTCATGTCTACCTCTGAACAGCTTTCTGGCTCATCTGTTACAGCCCGTGTCCTCGGCGAGATAAAAGGGGTAAAGATAGACGGGTTTACCTACAAGAACAAGACGAATCAACGTCGGCGTTGGGGTCATAGACAACGCTATACTTCCATTGAAATAACTAATATAGTAAAGGGCTGACATGTCTAAAACTAAGGGCGGCGGCTCAACTAAGAACGGTCGCGATTCTAACTCTCAGCGTCTCGGTGTAAAAGTTTTTGCAGGACAGACCATTAACGCTGGCGGCATTATTTTACGTCAACGTGGTACTAAATTTCATCCTGGGCACAATGTAGGGATTGGCAAAGATGACACGTTGTTCGCCACGGCAAACGGGGTCGTTGAATTTGGTTACCGACGTGGTCGGCGCCTAGTCGACGTCCAAGCTGATTAGCTTTTATTGAAATAGCATAAAGCTAATCGTAAGCAATCATGAGCGCTAAGATTTGAAACTATCCTCGCGTATAAAGTCACAGGGGTCGTATCCTCAAGCATATGACAGGTTTCGTGGATGAGGCTAATCTTCATGCCAAAGGTGGTAACGGAGGAGCGGGATGTGTCTCGTTTCGCAGAGAAGCGCATGTTTCCAAGGGGGGCCCTGATGGGGGCGATGGCGGTAACGGTGGAAATGTCTGGTTAGTGGCCGATAGAAATATCGCTTCGCTGCTCGCATTCAAAGATTTTCCGTTCCGGCGCGGTGATGATGGTGGACACGGTCATGGCAAAAAAAAACATGGACGTGGAGGTCAGGACACTTACGTCAAGGTGCCGGAAGGCACCATTGTTCGCAATGCTGAAAATTCAGTACTCGCGGATCTAGTCAACGAGGGCGATCGGTGGCTTGCCGCCGAAGGTGGAACCGGTGGTCGCGGTAATGTCCGATTTTTGTCTAATAAGTTACGAGCCCCGGGCTTTGCTGAGCAAGCAGAGATCGGACAAGAAAGATGGCTTCGGCTTGAATTAAAGCTCATGGCAGATGTCGCTCTGGTTGGCTTCCCTAATGCAGGTAAGAGTACTTTTATTTCAAGGATCTCATCGGCTAAGCCAAAAGTAGCGGCCTATCCGTTCACGACGCTTAAACCGCACCTTGGTGTGGTGCGACGCTCTGATGACTTCGAAATGGTGATTGCGGATATTCCAGGCTTGATAGAAGGTGCAGCTGAAGGTCGAGGACTTGGTCACCAGTTTCTTCGCCATGTAGAAAGAGCTCGTGTGCTTCTAGTAATGGTGGATCTTGCTGAGGTGGAAGGAAAAGACCCGCAAGAACAAGCTGACATCTTAGTAAACGAACTAGAAAGCTATGACGCGGAGTTGGCTCAACGCCCTCGATTGATCGTAGGAACTAAGGGAGATGCTGCGACTCTTGACTGGTCTGGTATACGAATATCTTCGGTTACAGGTGAAGGTATCGATCGCTTAGTCGGAGAGTTGCAGACGCTGGTGAATGAGGCAAGAGCCGAACAACCAAAGCAGACTCAGTATGTTGTGCATCGACCTACGCCGGAAGGCGTATCTGTCGTGCGGCACGACAATGGCACTTTCGAAGTCATTGGTCGTCAAGCTGAACGGGCAGTGGCTCTATCTGACCTCACTAACGTAGATGCTATGGCCCACGCTCAGCACCGGCTTCAACAGCTCCGAGTGCCTCGAGCTTTAGCTCGAGCAGGAGCATCAGAAGGAGATACAGTAATTATTGGTACTTTCGAATTTGACTATGAGCCTGACGTCTGAGCATTAGGCATAAGGAACCCAAAAGAATATGAGAGTTGTAGTAAAAATAGGTACCTCATCGGTAACTACTAGCGATGGTCAAGTAAATGCTGTAGCGATTGAAAAGTTAGTGAGCGAAGTATCAGAAGCGAGAAAACAATCGCATGATCTGATTGTTGTTACATCGGGAGCCATCACCGCAGGGCTTGAGCGATTGGGTATTGATCGACCTAGAGAGCCGGCAATATTGCAAGCTGTGTCAGCGGTCGGACAAATTGATCTCATGAATGTCTACTCCAAACTATTTTTAAAAGCTGAAATAATTGCAGGTCAGGTTTTGCTTTCCCCTAACGATTTTCGTGATCGAAGTCAGTACTTGCATGCTAAAACTACTTTCGAAAAGCTATGGGAATTGTCGGTAATTCCCGTTGTGAACGAAAATGATGCTGTTGCTGATGATGCAATAAGATTTGGAGACAATGATCGGATTGCAGCTCTGGTAGCTAATCTCTTAGATGCCGATTTACTCGTTCTGCTTACTGACACTCCAGGGTTACTTACGGCGGACCCGAGAATCCATCCGCAAGCTTCCTTAGTTGAAGAAGTAGCCGAAGTTACTCGTTCAATCGAAGAGATGGCAGGTGGTGTAGGCGAACGCGGTAGTGGAGGCATGGCCTCAAAACTGAGCGCAGCGAAAATAGCATCTTGGAGTGGCGTACGAACTGTAATCGCAGCTGCTTCCCGAGAGAATGTGCTCTCAGACGCGATATCGGGAGTAGCTGGTATCGGGACGTTAGTAGCGGCTAGGGATGCTCATGTTTCAGCTAGGAAACTGTGGATTGGTTTTGCGCTACCGGCTCAAGGCTCGATACTGGTAGATCTTGGCGCTAAGACAGCCCTTCTGTCTAAAGGAACTTCTCTTCTTGCAGCCGGGGTCATACAGGTTGTTGGTACCTTTTTAGAAGGGGATGCGATAGATATCACTGGGCCTGACGGACTAGTTTTTGCTAAAGGCTTAAGCAGCGTGGACAGCACAACTCTGGATCAATTTAAAGGTAGAAGAACTGAAGAACTTCCAGGGACTGTGAGTCCCACATTTGTACATCGCGATGATTTGATAGTTCTTTCCTAAGCAGATTTGTTGATTTGCTGATGTTATAGCTCGATGAACACAACGCTAGGGCGACGATGCGGCTAGTCTGCGGACGTGTCAGATATAGAAACATTGCCGATGAACTCAGTATCTGAACTAGGAGCTCGGTCAAAAGCAGCTTCAAGAGTCCTTGCCTCGGTATCTACCTCCCAAAAAAACAGTGCCCTGCAAATGGCAGCGGAATCGGTTCTTGACTCTGCTGAGGGCATCCTAGATGGCAACCAAAAAGACGTAGATACAGCCCGGGAGATGAATGTTGACGAGTTGACGATTGACAGACTTCAACTGACAGAAAAACGTATACGGTCAATGGCCGAAGGCTTGAGAAAAGTCACGGCCTTGCCTGACCCGGTTGGGGAAATAGTTGATGACTGGACGCGACCAAATGGTTTAAAAATTCGCCGAGTGCGAGTTCCTCTGGGTGTCGTTGCGGTGATTTATGAAAATCGGCCAAATGTTACTAGCGATACTTTTGGATTATGTCTCAAGTCCGGTAATTCAGCATTGTTAAGAGGTTCATCGGCGGCTATCAACTCTAATTCTGCAATTGTTGGTGCTCTCCAATGCGCATTAAGCCAGGCGGGGTTGCCTTCAGATTCTGTTCTTCTTGTAGAAGACACAAGTCACGAGACAGCCATAAAGTTTATGCAACTCAATGGTTATGTTGACTGTTTAATTCCAAGAGGTGGCAGATCGTTGATAGAGTCAATTCGGGAAAATGCGACGGTTCCCTATGTAATTGATGGGGACGGTAACTGTCATGTGTACGTGGACGAACATGCTGATTTCAGCCAAGGTATCGAGATACTCGTTAATGCAAAGACTCAACGGCCCACAGTGTGTAACGCCGCAGAGTCTCTAGTGGTTCATGCATCAGTTGCTCAATCGTTTTTGCCTTTAGCAGTGAAGGCTCTACAGGGGGTTGAGTTTGTCGGAGATGAGATTTCACAGAAAATTGTTCCTGAGATAGCAGCAGCGACTGACGATGATTTCAGTACGGAATATCTCGATCTGAAACTGAGTGTGAAAGTCGTAGATAGTCTTGGAGATGCGATCGACCATATAAATGAAACAGGTTCTGGTCATAGCGAAGCAATAATCACGTCGGACGTTGCGAATGCTGAAGAATTTAGCATGAGAGTAGATGCGGCAGCGGTTCTTGTTAACGCTTCTACTCGTTTTGTAGATGGAGAAGAATTTGGGTTCGGTGCAGAAATTGGTATCAGCACCCAAAAATTACATGCTCGAGGCCCCATGGGGCTGGAGCAACTAACAACTAACAAGTATATTGTGAACGGGATGGGGCACATCCGTGGTTGACCTCAATTCCGTTATCTGATCAATTAGGAGAAAGACCCAATGGGCGAAAATAATTTCGATGATCTTGCGTCTGTCCGCGCTGGACTCAAATCGGTTAACTACTTGGCTGATGATGGAATAGCGAGTGTAGTCTTCCTTGCCGAAAGGCTTGGGAAACCGATCCTTGTAGAAGGACCTGCAGGGACTGGTAAAACAGAACTAGCTAAGTCGGTTGCGGCAATGATGAATAGTAGACTTATCCGTCTCCAATGCTATGAGGGGCTTGATGAAGCGAAAGCGCTTTATGAGTGGAACTACAAAAAACAACTCCTCCGTATCCAGTCAGACCGCGGAGCTAATGCTGGCAACGAAGATTGGGCAGATGTTCAAGATGATATCTTTAACGACGAATTCCTCCTGACACGACCTCTACTTGAAGCCATCACCGCTGATGACCCAGTTGTGTTGCTCATCGATGAGGTAGACAGAGTTGAAATAGAGACAGAAGCGCTGCTTTTAGAAATTCTTTCAGATTATCAAGTTTCGATTCCTGAGTTGGGAACTATCAAAGCGAAGCAGATTCCACTGGTTTTTCTGACATCTAACAACACTCGTGAGTTGTCAGAGGCTTTAAAGCGACGCTGTCTATTTTTGCATATTGATTACCCACAGCTAGATAGGGAGAAAGAAATTGTTCTTAACAAAGTAGAGGGGATTGAAGATAATCTGGCGGAACAGGTCGCGCGTGTAGTCCGGTCGATTAGACAGATCGAGTTAAAAAAGAGTCCATCTGTTTCTGAGACACTAGATTGGGCACGAACTTTGGTTCTGTTAGGTATCGACAATATTGATATCGAAACGGCTAAGGAATCTCTTCATATTTTGCTCAAATACCAGTCAGATATAGAAAAAGTCCGCAAGGAACTATCGATCGAAGGCTAAATAGATGCTCGATTTAATGAGTGGTTTTGTAGTTGAACTGCGTAATGCTGGTCTTCCAGTCTCGCTAACTGAGAACTTAGACGCAATGCAGGCTATTAAACACATTCCCATAGAAGATAGGGATGCGTTTAAGTATGCGTTGGCTACGACATTAGTTAAAAATGAACAACATTGGAAAGCCTTCGAGACGGTATTCGAAGTCTACTTTTCTATGCGAGGCCCAGAATACTCGGTGACTGAGAACGAAGATGGCGAGCTCGACGAGGAT
>CAJQGN010000057.1 GCA_905477545.1 uncultured Acidimicrobiales bacterium
TGGGCCTTGGAGCCACGGAGTTATGCATGGCGGACCTATATGCGGTTTATTAAGTTGGGTAGTTGAAACTGCACTGAATAGAACTGATTTAATATGCACTCGTTTGACTGTCGAAATTCTCTCAGGGGTAGCAGTAAGTAGCTTAGAAGTATCTTCTCAGCTAGTTAAAAATGGCAGGAAGACAGCAGTCGTTGATGGCCAAATTCGCGAACACGGTAAATTGGTGGCTCGAGCATCTTCGCAGTGGTTAGCGCCATCTGAAATAAGTTCTGTAAGCGAAAACGGAGTGCCAGATATACCGGCAATTCGTGCTGACCCGGGATCCCATCCTGACATGGAGTACCCACGACCTGGTTTCAACGCTGACGCTATCGATATGCGAGTTATCGAAGGGTCGACTGAAGAGCCAGGCCCAGGGCGAATATGGATTCGTTTAGATTGCCCATTAATAGATGGCCTAGAGACAAGTCCTTTCCAACGGATCTCTACTCTCTCAGATTTAGGTGCAGCTGTTGGCTGGGAAAATTCTTACAGCGGAGGCACATATATAAATACTGATGTGACACTGCAAATGTTCAGGGAGCCGAAAGGTGAATGGGTTTTTTTTGAGTCACACGTTGAAAAAACATACCAAGGGATCGCTTGTTGTTATTCAAATATATCCGATGAAAGAGGCTTACTTGGTTGGGTAATGCAAAGTCAGATTGAAGCGCCAGAAGACATTACGTTTTGAATACGAATTTTAGTGACCTCAGGAACTTTCGCTTATGAAACCACTTTCTATAAGGTTTTGAATTTGGATTTCGGTCATCCCAATTTCTCTGAGTATCTCCCGAGTGTGTTCACCCAGGGTAGGTGCTGGTCCCTTTGGTCCAACATCGGCAGTCTTAAACCGAATCGGTGCAGCAACGGTTTTGTATTCTCCCAGCTGCGGGTTACTTATTTTTGGAAATATTCCAAGTTCTTGAGCGTGTGGGTCTTGAACCACCTCATGTAGAGCTAAGACTGGTCCCCAAATAATTCCTTCTGCATCAAATATTGTTCCCCATTCGTCTCGCGTTCGATGTGACAGAGCTTCATCAATTCCTTTCACCAGTTCTGGCATGTTGCGAAAGCGTCCCTTGACATCTTGAAGTCTCTGGTCCTCAAGAAAATCTTCCCTGCCAATAACTTGGCACCATTTAATCCAAGCCTTTTCTTCGGGCATATTGAGAACAATCCATTTACCATCTCCACATGGATAACGATTAGCCGTCGGAATAATCATATTTTCACGAGCTCGAGGTCGGAGCGGAGCCTTATCCATAGCGGTAATTGCGTAATCGGTTGCCTGTGTCCAGATAGCGGTTTCGTAGAGAGAAGTTTCAATTACCTGTGGTGTATTCGTTTTTTCGGCAAGACGGAGGGCTGCGAGGATTCCTCCGACGAAAGCTAAGCCGGTTGTGTGGTCACCCTGAGCCGGACGGGCCATAGGCACCGGACCATCTTCTCCTTCTCGCATAGCATCATAAATGCCAGATCTGCCAAAAAACGCGGTGACGTCATAACCGGGTCGCCATGCTTCGGGACCGGTCGTGCCATACCCCGTAAGAGTTGCGTGAACGATAGATGAATTCAATGTCGTTACTGTTGCGGGGTCGAGTTTGAATCGTTGTTGCCGGTGAGCAAGGAGATTACACATGAATACATCCGCATCAGCAACAAGTTCATGAACAACTTGAATTCCTAAATCAGAATCAAGATCAATTGCGATTGACCGTTTGCCTCGATTAGAGACATCGAATTGAAAGTCATATTCTTTCATATTGCCAGGTAATTTGGCTGGCCGACCCATGCCTCGCATTGGGTCGCCTTGAAGGGGTTCGACTTTAATAAGGTTGGCTCCAAGATCAGCTAAAATTGCCCCAGCGCTTGGGGAGGCCATCCAGTTGTCTATCTCAATAATTGTGACGCCTTCAAGTGGTGTGGTCAAAGTTACTCCCCATCTATGGACAAGAGGATAGTTTGATGCCACTGAATAGGTAATGATTTAGGCACGAGATCAATCCTGTGGTTACTCTGCATTGTATGGATATTAAGGACAAGGTAGCGATAGTTACAGGTGCAGGTAGCGGAATCGGGAAAGCAATAGTTGAACGATTCCACGATGAAGGGGCTAGAGCTATCGTCGTCGTAGATCGAGATGGCGATGGAGCTCAAAAAGTTGCTGCTTCAGTTGGCGCACGAGCAGTAGCTCTCGATGTCACTGATGAGCAGGCGATAGCAAAACTAGTTGCGGAAACCGTCGACGAAAATGGCTGCCTTGATATTTTTGTTTCAAATGCCGGTTACGTAACGCAGGGCGGCTTAGAAGTTGAAAATCAAGAGATACAAAGAATGTGGGAAGTTCACGTGATGGCTCACATCTATGCGGCTCGATCGGCAGTTCCTGTGATGGTGGCTAACGGAGGAGGATACCTGTTGAATACGGCCTCAGCGGCCGGTCTGCTTACTCAGCTGGGTTCAATGCAATATGCGATTACCAAAGCAGCAGCAGTCTCATTAGGTGAGTTTCTTGCGATTACTTACGGTGAGAAGGGCATTAAAGTTTCAATGTTGTGTCCGCAAGCTGTCGAGACAAATATCTTAAAAAATAGTCCAGATAAGTTAGATCAGGGAAATGGAACTCCGGGAGCGGCTGCCGGCGATGGTGTTCTTCAACCTGAAGAGTTAGCTGAAACTGTTATCCAATGTATGAAAGACGAGCGGTTTCTGGTACTCCCGCATCCAGAAGTTCAGACATACAGAGAGAGAAAAGCTGCGGATACTGACCGATGGATTGTTGGGATGCAACGATTTCAGAGCCGTTTATTTTCTCAAAGTGATGTGACGCCAGCCGACTGGCTGTTGGGGTAAAAATTTATGTATCCAATGGAGCCTGAAGGAGTTGAACTTCATCACCGCAGCTATGAAATTCGCGCTTATCGCATCAAACCAGGCGAACTACTACTTCGCGGAAAGGTTACGGATCAGAAACCACCTGGAGTTTATTTCGAAAATGATTTGGAGCCCCTTGAAATACATCACATGATCATCGATGTATCGGTTTCCTTTCCCGATTTAATAATTACTGATGTCATAGTCGTAATGGAAACTCATCCTCATAAGGGCTGCATAAAAATAGTTGATCACTATAAAAAATTAGTTGGCTTGTCAATCGCTCGTGGTTTTACAAAAAAAGTTCGGGAACTCTTCGGAGGTCCGAGAGGGTGTAGTCACACGACAGCTCTTTTGAATGCGATGGCTCCCGTGGCCATTCAATCTGTTTGGTCTATGAGGTCGGTCTCTGCGACGGAGCAAAGAGTTGATCCGCCAATTTCGGATAGAGAAAGTATTGAACAAATTAAAACGAGGATGGCTTTCAACTCAAATACCTGTCACATATGGGCTGATCCCGGCCCAATGTACGACCAGATTGAAGCCGGTTTAGAACTCCCTCCTCCTATTTGGGCAGAAGAAAGAGCACAAAAGTTAGGTCAGTCTATTTCGTCTTGGCGAGAGCGGATGTCCGGCGCTTCAACTTCCAGCCATCCTTCTAATGCTGAAAGTCGCTGATCCACTTTTTCGAGTGTCTGGACAATGTTTGACTGTGCATTCGGGTCAGCATCTCGTCGGTTCTGACGAGAACTCCGTCTTTTTTCGATGATGGTCATGAACCCTTTGCCTTTAGTAAAGTAGGCAGTTCCTAGCAACAAGGCGGCATAGATGAAGCCTTCGGACTTGACGAAGCCGATCCAGCCTCTTTCAACTACCCAGTTCTGGTCTACGAGCCAAATTGGCAAAAAGATTAAAATAATAGAAGCGGGTACCGCAGCGATAACACTTGCGCCACCGAGAGCTATTGCCAAGGCAAACATTTTTATTGAGAGCTCTTCAGGGAAGTGGGTGTAGTCATTGAAATTAACTGGCACCAACAGAAGTCCACCTGCAAGGCCAGCTAATCCGCCGCTAAGCGCTACTCCGTAAAGCCGCAGTCTGTATACCGGTATTCCAAAGGCTGCCGCTGCCTCGGGTTCGTCTCGGCTCGCAAGAAATGCTCTACCTATAGGCCCGCGAAGAATTCCTTGGACTAGGAAGAGAGCAACCACTGAATAGCCTAAGACGATAGCAAATTCCCAAATGTGCTCATCCTTAGCAGCAATACCAGTCCAACTGGGAGTATCAAATTTTCCATCCAGAGTGACTGGCAAATTGCCATCAACCTGTTTAAGGACAATTGGGAATGCGACAGCAAGAGACAAAGTAAGAAGAGCCAGATAAGCCTTTGGAAGGCGGAGCGAGGGAACCGCTACTACAGCGCCGGCGATAGCTCCGCCTATAAGCCCAGCAAGAGGCATCCAAACCACTGGGATGCCGAAGTCGTTAACAGCGTGAAGAGCACAGTAGGCACCAACTCCGATAAAGGCCCCTTGCCCTAGGGAAAGTAGTCCTAAATAATGAGTCAAGATGGCGAGTCCGGCAAAAGCTAACGTCATGGCTGCAGCGTTGGTAGCATTCGTCACTGTTTTAGAGGTTGCGGTGAGTGCTAACCATCCGATGAAGGACACAAAGATTGCTAGTCTCAGAAATGAAAAAATTCGTGATGTTAGTGAGCCCTTCATTTTTTACCCCAAGAAGGTTGCTTCGCCAGAAGCCCTGAAGGTCGAACTGAAAGAATGATAATCAGCACCAGCAAAGCCCAAACTAGAGTTACTTGACTATCGATAAAGCCGACGTAACCCCCCAACATCGTTTCAAGAAAAGCGAAGAGGTAGCCGCCGACGAAAGCCAATATTGGACTTCGTAAGCCTCCTAGAGTCGCGGCAGCCAAGCCAAAGATAAGTAGCCGCCCCATCATGTCTGGCCGCACATTTATTTGCCCGGCTATGAGGCCTCCAGCTAATGCACCGAGACCAGCTGCAAGCGCCCAACCGAGCATCAGTACTCTGCTCACTCTCACTCCAACCAGCAAGGAACTTTGCCTATTAGAAGTCACTGCTCTAAACGCAAGCCCAACTTTTGTGCGCTTTTGTAGAACAGCTAGCATGAGCAAGGCCAGCAGCATCGTAATCGTTATGCCTAAGGTGTCATGCCAAAGTCGCGCTCCTCCAATATCGAAACGATCATCAACTGTGTCTGGGAAAGGGGAGCCAAGAAACATTGTGTAGCCGCCCCAATGTTTACGAACGAAAGCATCTATTAATAGATAGATGCCCAGACTTGCTCCGATGGCTGGTATTGGGTCATCCCCTAGTGGGCGGATAACCACTTTTTCGAGAAGTGCTCCGAGCAGCATTGAGATTAAAACTGCTCCTGCGATTGCCGCCCAAAGTGGAAGAGGGGCTCCCAAGATGTCAGTCCCAGAAGTGAATTTAACGAATGGGCTTGGGCCTGTGGAGAGGACAAGTGCAATATAAGTCGAGAACATAGCGAGCTGACCCTGAGCAAGGTTCAATACTCCTGAAGAGCGAAAAACCATGGAGATAGCAACAGCTAGTGCCGCGTAGGCAGACCCATTAGCTAATGAATCAAAGGTGCGTTGAAGAAACAAGGACATGTGAATCAGAGTTTGACACTTTTAGACAACCTTTATCCAGCAACTCTGCCAATATCTTAAGTTTCGGTCTTATCAATGGCCTAGTTTCTAGGTATGACTGAAGTCGATACCGAGGTTTTGGTAGTAGGGGGAGGGCCAGTTGGCCTAAGCATGTCGATTATGCTGTCTTTACTTGATGTTGATCATGTACTTATCGAAAAGCATGCCAGCACCACGTATCACCCAAAAGCGAGAAATCTAAATACTCGCACCATGGAGATAGTTCGCGAATGGGGTATTGATAAAGAAATGTCGGAAGTCGCATTGCCAGAAACCTGGTCAAGCTCGATTGCATATTGCAAGGACTTAGTCAAACCTGAGCTGGGACGCATGAAGACTAGTGGATTTGTTGGTTTGGGCGAAAGTATCAGCCCAGCGATTCCGCACCTCTCAAGCCAAGATGTTTATGAACCAATTTGGCGAAGAAGAGCTGAGTCGCTGGCCCCAAAGTCGCTGAAATTCGGAAGTGAGCTAAAGAGCATCCGGCTTCTCGATAAATCTGTTGAAGCAGAGATTGAAGTAGCTGACCAGATCGAGGCCATTTCGGCTAGATATTTAGTGGCAGCAGATGGAGCGAACAGTTTTGTCAGAAATACGCTTGAAATCTCAATGAATGGTGCACGTGGAATAGCAAATTTTGTAAACGTGTACTTTAGCGCTGACCTTTCATACTTGGTAGGTAAAAGGCCTGCGGTACTTTTTTTTACCAGCGAACCACGCGGGGTTTTCCAGCCGTTAGACGGCCAAAAGCGTTGGCTTTGTCAGATAACACACTTAGGCCCAGGAAATGGACTCGAGGAGTATGACATAGCTACCTGTAGAGACTGGGTTCGTAAGGCGACGCAAAACAACGAACTCGAAATTGAAATTCTTTCTATTGGCACTTGGACTATGAACGCCACAGTTGCTGATAAGTACAGTGAGCGAAGATGTTTTTTAGTCGGTGATTCTGCTCATCAGCTTCCTCCTACCGGAGGTTTCGGAGCAAATACTGGCATTCAAGATGCTCACAATCTGGCTTGGAAATTAAGCCTCGTGCTCAAGGGGAGCGCCGGAGAGTCACTATTGGATACCTATGAGCAAGAGCGCAAGCCGGTAGCTGAGTTCAATGCGAAACAAAGCCTTGCGAATAGTAAAGTGGTTGGCCGAATAACTGCTCTTGCCTTAAAGGGTGAGAGTGCTGATCAGGCAATCAGTGATTCAAGAAAATATGGCAATTTTGCTGGAATGGAACTTGGATATTGTTACGAATCGAAAGCTGTTATCTCTGATCTAAGCGACCCTCCGCTGGTAGATGATTATGTTGCTGACTATGTAGCTACTAGCCGCCCAGGACACCGTCTTCCGCATCATTGGGTTGACCTAAAGCAACGCAAAAGTACGTTGGACTTAGCGAATCGCAACCTAGTTGTACTTGTAGATGAGCATGAAAGTCGCTGGGAAATAGAATCTGAAAAACGAATTGAATTTATAGTGCTTGAAAAAACCGTATCAAAGGCAATTGGCATGCCTCTCGGGGGCTGCATAGTTCTGAGACCAGATGGTCATGTAGCTTGGCGATCAGCTGGAGTCGCTACTAAAGATTTAGCGCTAGGGAAAATAATTAATTTGATTCTAGGAAAAGCCGTGAGGAGGTAAAGACATGGTAGGAATTCGTTATTTCGTAGAAGTGTTAGTTACATGCGATGAGAATTTTACTGTCATTCGTGATGCCGCTATCGATGTTGAAGATGGCCAAATAAAGTGGGTTGGTGCTGAGAAAGACGCTCCAGCGACCTCAAAAAAAGAAATCCGAATAAATGGTTTAGTTATGCCGGGTCTAATAAATGCTCATGCACATACTCCAATGACGCTGCTTCGAGGCAGTGGTGACGGGTTACCTTTGATGCGTTGGTTGACCGAGGTGATGTGGCCCCGCGAAGGCCTCATGACCCCATCGGATGCCTACTGGGGAATGACGCTCGGATCTGCGGAAATGCTTAGCTCGGGTATTACAACAACGTGTGAGATGTATATCCACGAAGAGCAGTTAGTTGAAGCCGCTACTAAAGCCGGCATTCGAATAGTTATGACTCCTGGAATTCTTTCAGTTCTGCATGCAGACTCTAACCAATCTGCGCAGCAGAGAATAGATGAGATAGCCGATTTCCACCGAATGTATAACAATCCGCAAAAAGCTGTGACCGTAGGGTTTGGCCCTCATTCGGCTTATGACCTAGGGGCAGCCATATGTGCCGAAGTAGGCGTAGCCGCTCGTGACCTTGATGCATTGTTGCATATCCATATAGCTGAAACAGCAAATGAGGGTTCGGAATTAGAACGCCTACATGATGGTTTGTCAACTGTGAGAATTCTAGGCGAGTCCACAGTTTTCGAGGGCAACGTTCTTGCGGCTCATAGCGTGTGGCTAACTAGAGCTGACTTGGCGGCCTATGCTAACTATGACGTTGCTGTGGCTCACTGCCCCTTGAGTAATATGAAATTGGGCTCGGGCGTAGCTGACATTAAGACAATGCGCGAGTTGGGTATAACAGTGGCTTTAGGAACCGACGGCCCAGCTTCTAATGACAGTCTAGATTTGTGGCAAGAAATGAAAATTGCTCCATTGCTTTCGCGCGTGAGTTCTCTTGACGTGACAACTCTTGATGCAAAAGATGCAATCTGTATGGCTACCCGAGATGGGGCCAAAGCATTAGGTCTAACTGATGTTGGTTCACTCAAAGTGGGTAATTGGGCTGACATGATCCGGCTAGATCTTGAGGACTCAGCATTTATTCCTGCGACGAAAGAATCTGAGTTAATCTCAAATATTGCTTTCGCTGCTGGTCGTCGTTTAGTAAGTGATGTTTGGGTAAAGGGAGAAAGAGTAGTCAGCGACCACCAGTGTTTAACGGTGGATGAACACCGTGCTCGAACAGAATGTAAAGCGAGAGGGCTTCGACTCGCTCAAGAATCTGGAACGTAAGCATCGCCCTGAAGCGAATTCCATGCGACGATAGATCATGATTGGAATTATTGCCGGAACCGGATTTTATGCACTTCCCGATCTGATGAATCGGTCTGATCAACAGGTAAAAACTCCCTACGGTGAAGCAGCAGTGAGCTTAGGAGTGTGGAATGGTCAGCAGATAGCTTTTGTCGCGCGACATGGTGGCGACCATTCAATCCCTCCCAGTTCAATTAACTATCGAGCGAATGTTAAGGCACTTGAGCAGCTAGGAGTAGAAGCCATTTTTGCTGTAAACGTGGTTGCCTCATTACTCCCAGATAAAGGTCCCGGCTCACTATTTTTAGTGAGTGACTTTTTGGAGTTCACTCAAGGAAGGTTAAGCACATTTTTTGATAAACCTGGAGAAGTCCGCCACACAGATATGACCACAGCGTATGACCAGTCACTTCGCTCTCTGCTTTCGAAAGCGGCGGATCTAGAGGCAATTGCTGTGAGGAATGGTGCAACTTACGTCTGTACGAATGGACCGCGCTTTGAGACGCCAGCAGAAATTAGAATGTTTTCGAATCTGGGAGCGGAGCTTGTCGGAATGACTGGCTACCCAGAGGTTGCGCTCGCACGGGAACTAGATATTCCTTATTCGTCGCTTGCAGTGGTCTCTAACTCGGCGGCTGGGCATGGAGAGGGTGAAATATCACTAGAGGAAATATGGGAAGTATTAGATAGCTGTAAAGATAAAATTTTTCGGTTGTTAAGCCGGGCAGTTCAACTTTGGTCCACAGGCGAGTGTTGAATTGCGTGAGATGCTAGCAATAGATTTTATCCGTGATGAGCCAGGTCCGTTTCATTGGAGAATGGGTGTACGTCCACTTGACCTAAATAAATGGCTAGTTAAAGACGCCCGCTTCGAGGCTGACTTAGCTGAACTCAGACTTCAGTTAGCAGAGCGTCGCGCTGAGATTATCTATTGTGAAAAAGGATCTGAGATAGCGTGCGCGGAAATTTATGCGGCTATTCGTGCTCATTGCTCCATTAGCGGAGCAGAAACTTTTGTTCCTGTAGGCGCAGGCATAATTGAAGCTGCGCGGCTCGTTGTCCAAGAAGACCTGTGCGTAATGACTCGCAAAAACGGTTTCTGGGCGATGACTGCATGCGCTGTGGCTTTTCCAACTAGCTGGGATGTGCAATCCAAGTTCGGTAGAGGCCTTGATGAAATTCATGAACCTGTGCCGCGATATTCGAAGGACTTATCTAAATCGATGAATGTCTTTTTCGACAGACTTCGAGCTGAAGCACCGGTTTGGAGATCCAATAGAACGCTGAGCGATAGGTCTTCTCTTCGACTCGAACCCTCTACTCGTACTCAAGAAGCTGAGACAGAAATAACTATCAACAATGTAGGAGACAGAGTTTTTCTGAGAGTTGAATATCAAACGCTTAGAAAATTTCCAATATCAGATTCGGTGCTCTTCACTATCCGGATACTGCAGCAACCATTGCGTGACTTGCTAGATGAGCCAGTTGCTTTGAGATCATTAGTCAGAGGATTAGCTCAAATGCCATCTGATATAGCTCATTACAAGAGAGGTACCTCCAACTATGAAAAGCTGATAGCTGAGTGGGCTAAGGAGTCGGGTCTTGAGATTAGCTAAGCAACTGATACACTTACCAACGAACGTTCGTTGGTAAATGTTGATTGGAAGTAATTAGTTATGAAGAGATGGGAGTCATTGGAGGACTTTGAGGCCTTTATCGTAGATGGTGGGATAGTTGAGCCGTCAGACGAGATGCCAGATGTCTATAGACTCGCTGTTTTTAAATTCATAGAGCTGCACGCAAATAGCGAGTACATGGGAGGCTTGACTGAGAGAGATTGGATTCCAAAGGCTCCTGGTCTTCATCGTAAATTAACTGCGTTAGCGAAGACACAAGATGAGATTGGTCATGCGCATCTCTTGTACATGATCGCTGCAGATCTTGGAGTTAAAACTCGAGATGAGATGATGGAAGATCTTCTCGCTGGGACTACTAACTTTCACAATGTTTTTCATTACCGAGTCCATAGCTGGGGAGATCAAGTTGCCGTTGCATATTTAGTGGATGCAGCCGCCCTTGCTAGTCAGCAAGCAGTTTTTAAAAATTGTTCTTATGGGCCATACAAACGAATTCTTCGTCGCATTATTGCCGAAGAAGGCTTTCACATGAGGAATGGTGAAGAATTACTCTTAACAATGGCGTCTGGTACAGACATCCAGAGGACGATGATGCAGGACTCAATTAACCGATGGTGGCTGCCAGCTATTCAACTCTTTGGGCCAGACTCTCGCTTAGATGACCCGCTTTTAAGGTGGAACATTAAATCTGAACGTAACGAAGTTTTACGTGATCGTTATATTCAGAAATTTGTTCCGCAACTTCTTAATGCTGGATTTCAAGTTCCAGATTCTGGTTTGTATCAAGACGGCGAAACAGGTCGATGGTGTATAAGCGATATTGATTGGGAGCCGCTCAAAGCAACAATGCGAAATGGAGGACCTGATAGTAAGCGTCGTTTGATCGATGCGCAGGCTGCGTGGAAAGACGCATCATGGGTCCGAGATGCATTAGATGAAGCGGTAGTTAGCCAATGATTGGTGCTCAAACTCTGAAAGCTGTTCGCGACGCTGTCTCAAAGGTAACGGATCCGGAGTATCCAGAAGTGACGATTGAGCAATTGGGCATATTAGAAAGAGTTTTCAGCAGTGGTGAAAGTATCTGTATCGACCTAGTTCCAACTCGATCGGGGTGCCCGGCCCTAGAAATTATAAGAGCAGATGTGCTAGCTGCAGCCAAAGATGTTGGTGCTACCTCTGTTTCTGTTAAATTCTGCTCGGACCCTGTTTGGACACCGGATCGAATTACTGAAGATGCACGACATATTTTAGCTCGTGAGTTTTTTGTAGTGATTAGAAATGTTGATGGTAGCTCCAAATGTCCCATGTGTGAAAATAGTGAACTCGAGAACCGAAGTGATGTGGGTAGTACTCCTTGTCGTTCTGTGTCCTGGTGTGCCGAGTGCCGAAACCCGATTGAAGTTATAAGACGATGAAGCGTAATTCGCGAGCAGATGTAATCGAAACAGCCAGTCGACTTTTCGCTGAGAAGGGCTTTCATGGAACATCGATGAGAGATCTGGGCGGTGAACTTGGTCTTTTAGGATCGTCTTTGTATTCGCATATCGGTTCAAAAAATGAACTACTTGTTGACGTTGTGCGTCAATCTGCTGCCATGTTTCAGAAACTTGCTGATGACGTTTCGGCGTCAGTGGAACCGGCGCCGAAACGTATGTTCCAGCTTGTGCGAGGCCATCTAAATATTCTCGTGAATGACCCATATCAGGCTCAAACTTTTTTGAACGAAACTCGGTTTCTTCCACCAAATGAACGAGAAATAGCAGTGAAACTGTTTGATCATTATCAAAAAACGTTTCACAAAGTTATTTCTGATGGCCAGGATGCTGGCTTTTATCGGAACTCGATGGATGTGCACCTTGCTGCAAATTTGATTCTTTCGCTTCTAAACGGAACGACTCGGTGGTTCCGAGATAACGGCCCTTTGGACATCGGAGATGTTTCGGCGGAAATTGCTGTTCTCTTAGGCAGCGGGCTTAGTTCAAGTAAGTCGATAAAAGGACTCTAGATAGATGAAGACTTATGAGGTGTTTTTAAAAAAAGCTGGAAAAGAACCGTTCGGACACGTGGGATCACTTGACGCGCCAGATGACCATATGGCGTTGCTCTTTGCCAGGGACTCTTATGGACGGAGAAGCGAAGGTGAGCAAATTTGGGTTGTTGGTCGTGACCATATTCTTGCCGGTAACCAATCAGACTTGGCTCTTGCGGATAGATCTCATAAACATAATGATGGCCGGCGAGTTTCTGAACTCCGGACGAGTCAAAGGCTAAAGAAAGAACTAGGCGAATGATGAGTTCGGGAGATCACGCCGCAAGAGAATATTTACTTGGCTTCGCTGATGATGAATTGTGTGTCGGGCAAAACCACTCTTGGTGGATAGCTGTGGGCCCATTCCTAGAGGAAGATCTTGCTTTCTCATCAATTGCTCAAGATGAGCTAGGTCATGCTCGAATGTTGTATGAGTTTATTGATCCAGAAAAATCTGTAGATGAAATTGCTTATTGGAGAGACCAGCGAGGGTACCGATCTGCGCATATAGCTGAGTTAAGGTGTCATCAGTGGCCAGACGCCCTAGTGAGACACGTGCTCTATGACTTAGCTGAAGAGGTTCGTTGGCATGCTTTATCAGGGGGAAGTTGGGAAAGAGTAGCTGCTATAGCGACACGGGCGATAGCCGAAGAACGCTTTCATTTGCAACACTCTTTATCTCTTTCAGAAAGATTGTTAGCAACTGCTGAGGGTAGAAAACGTTTAATTCCTAGTTTTCAGAGGCTAGCGCCAATGGGGCAAGAGCTTTTTCGTGCGAACGTAGATGAACTTCGGCTCGTGGACAGTGGGTTGTTATCGTCGTCGTTAACTGATCAAAAAAATTCTTGGATCAAAAAGGTAGAAACTTTGTTAGAAACGTTTAATTGTGAAATTAACTGGGAAGAATTTCAGGATGCCCCGGGGCGTGAAGGTATTAGGTCATCAGACTTTGAATCGCTGCATGCCGAAATGGTCGAAGTCCTTAATCTAGATCCGAATGCTCAATGGTGAATTTTAATGATCCTGGTTAATCAGTTTCCAGACTTTCTCGGGTGTGCACGGCATGTCTATGTGTCTTATCCCGAGATGAGAGAGGGCATCGATAACAGCGTTTTGTATAGCTGGTGTGGATCCAACCGTACCTGATTCACCGATCCCCTTGGCTCCAAGAGGATTTATATGAGTTGGAGTTTCAAGAACTATCCTGTCAAAAAATGGCAGCTCTGTTGCTGAGATAACTGGGTAATCACCGAAATTAGTTGTTAACGGATTGCCATCTGGGTCATATCTGAACTCTTCTATAAGGGCCTGTGCGGCTCCTTGTGCGAGGCCGCCATGCACTTGTCCATCTGCAAGCAACGGATTTAAGATCATGCCAGCATCATCGCATGCAAATATTCTTATCAGCTTGGTGAATCCGGTTTCTCTATCGATCTCCACGATAGCTACGTGGGTACCGAACGGGAAAGTTGGTCCTTCGGATTCAAAAATTTCTTCTGAATGAAGAAGTCTCGGGCCTGTAAACGAACTTCCTAAATAATCTGAAATGGCCGACCATCCGATGTCAATAGCGGGAGTTCCGACCACATGAAAACGACCTGAAGAAGTATCGAGTGTGACGTCTTCTGTAGATGCTTCTAGAAGCTCGGCGGCAATTCGTTTCGCCTGCTCTACCAGGCCGGCGGACGCCTCCCACATAGCAGCACCGGCTAATTGAACGGATCGAGACCCACCTGTAATAGCCCCTTGTGGAACTTCATCAGTATCACCGTGAACTACCTGTATGTTGTGCATCGGAACACCAGTCTGATCAGAAATAAGCATTGCCCAAGAGGTATGATGCCCTTGCCCATATGGAGAGGACCCGGTGCGTGCCAGTAATTGGCCTTCCGGCAAAAGTTCTAAGGCTCCGTATTCTGCTCGCCCAGCTCCTGCAGTTCGTTCTACGTAGGATGCTAAACCAATTCCGAGGTAGGCTTCAGTGCCAGATTGAATCCGACGCTGCTGCTCTATGCGTATTTTGTCGTACTCGCTTGCTTGTAAAGCTGCATCTAATGCCGCTTCATATTCGCCACTGTCATAGGGGCTTCCTGTCAGCGTGACGAGAGGGAACTGGTTAGGTCGTAAAAAATTTTTCCTGCGCACTTCAGCTGGATCCATATTGATGTCGCGGGCGAAAGCATCCACAGCCCGTTCGATTGCAGCCGCAGCTTCGGGTCTTCCTGCCCCCCGATAGGCTCCGGTTGGGGTTGTGTTTGTTACGACTGAAACCGATTTAAAACCTACGCTTGGTATCTCATAACAACCAGTTAACATAGCTCGAGCGTTGCTAGGAAGACCGGCACCGCCAGCTGGATAGGCACCTGACTCTTGAATAATATGCAGCTGATATGCAGTGATGTTTCCGTCACGGCTGCCCCCGATTTTACAGTATTGAACTTGACCTCTTCCATGACCTAAACCAACCATGTCATCGCTACGTGGTGGAACCCATTTCACAGGTCGGCCAATCCGTCTTGCAAGCCAACCTAAAAGAACTTCTTCAGGAAATGGGCGTGCTTTAGCTCCAAAGCTTCCGCCAACATCTCGTGAAATTACTCTTACCTGTTCTTCTTGTAAGTTAAGAATCTTCGCTATAGCTGAACGCACTGGATGAGGGCCTTGCCCGGAGTTATAGCAGTATAAGCGCCCATCAGCATGCCACTCAGCTGCTGCCACTCGAGTTTCGATTGGAGCTGGAGCAAGACGGTTGTTGACTGTTCGAACCTCGCTTATGACTTCGCAGGAACTAAAGTCCGCTTCGAGTCCCTCAGCTTGCATCCGGCAAACAATATTGCCTTCGTTTGTTCCATCAAAAAGTAAAGTAGACGTGTTGAGCGCTTTTTCCGGGTCGATGATGGCCGGCCTTGATCGAAAATCTATTTCGATAAGTTCTGCGGCGTCCATGGCCTGGGCGATGGTTTCCGCAACGACTGCTGCTATCGGTTCTCCGACGTATCGAACTCTTTGATCAGCTAGAAGTGGACGTACCATTGCTTCATCGAAAATAGGGTTACCTGCAGGGTATGGCCCGATATCTAGATCTTTATGAAGCACCACGTCAATAACTCCTGGTGCTAGCAACGCATCTGTAACATCTACAGACAGGATTTCGGCATGGGCGATTGTGGAAACTAAGTAATACACTTGCGCAGCGTTTTCTAAATGAACACCCGCGACGTAGTTGCCTGAACCTCTTAATAATGGTTCGTCTTCACGTCTACGAACTGAAGTTCCTCGCAATGTCATTTCTTGATGCTCCTGAAATAATTTGGACTAGTTATTCTCTTAATCACACTACTGATTGTGTCAGGCACGGTAAGCTCATGGGCGTTCGGTGTCTGAAAATAGCGAAGTCCGGTGAGAATCCGGCACTGTCCCGCAACGGTGATGTCCCTTTGGGAAAAAGTCCGGTCGCCTATTCTTAGTCCTCGCACGACGATTCCCGAGGAGGAAATGTTGTGCGGCAGGTTTTCTGCCGCCCTTAATCTCGGCTAAAAGGAGACCTTAAATGAAACAAATGATCAGATTGATTGTCTTGGCAATAGCATCAATTTTGCTGTTTTCTTCATGTAGTGACCAGGAAACCGTTACCGGAGACGAGTCGACTTCAGATACTCAAGCTGCTATCGCCGAAGAGACCACAGATACTCAAGCCCCTAGCATTGAAGACGATACAGATGATGACAAGTCAGTTACCGTTGAACCAATTGAGGAAGAGCCTCTAGGCCCTCAATCTATTGTTTCATTATCGGCCACTGCTACAGAAATGCTGTTCGCAATAGGTGCAGGACCACAAGTGGTTGCCGTGGATAATTATAGTTACTATCCCAAAGAAGCACCTGTGATCGACGACTTATCTGGCTATTCCCCGAACATCGAAGCTATTGCTGAGTATGAGCCTGATTTGGTGGTTTTGTCGAACGCGGGTATCAAGCAAGAACTAGAGAGTTTAGGAATTGAGGTTTTAGTCTTGCCAGCGGTGGCCAACCTTGACGGCGTGTATGAACAAATTGCTGAGCTAGGTGTTGCCACGGAGAATATAGATGATGCAGCTGCGCTCGTCGCTTCGATGCGCTCAGAGATTTCATCAATAATAGACAATATTGTGCTTCCCGAGAAACCTCTTACGTTTTTCCACGAACTTGATGACACCCTCTATTCAGTAACAAGTGGTACTTTTATTGGCCAGATTTATGAAATGGTTGGACTTAGCAATATTGCGGATCCCGCAGACGCAGACGGATCTGCCTATGGGTACCCGCAGTTAACTCAAGAATTTGTTCTTGAATCTGATCCAGATTTAATATTTTTTGTTGATGGTAACTGCTGCGGACAAACTGTTGAGATAATCAGCGAACGTCCAGGCTGGGATGTTCTTAAAGCGGTACGTAATGGAACTGTGATAGAAATGGATGCCGATATAGCCAGTAGGTGGGGCCCACGTCTAGTCCAATTCTTACAATCACTGGCTGACGCTGTTGCTTTGGTCCCTGTTGAGTAACAAGTTGCGGACTGAGAAACCACATATGGTGTTGGCTAATTATGAGCGCCTTCGTCCGGTGTGGCTTCTGGTCGGAATCGTATCTGTGTTAGCTGTAGCAGCAGTTTCTCTGTCGCTGGGACCGGCTAATATATCGGTTGGTTCAATTATCTATGAGATAATAGATAGGCTTCCGCTTCTAAAAACGAATACCGAGCTTAGCGAAATTCATTCCAATATTGTCTGGGAGGTGCGCCTTCCACGCGTTATTTTGGGCGGACTCGTAGGAGCGACGCTAGCTTTAAGCGGAGCGACCTACCAAGCCGTTTTTAGGAACCCTTTGGCTGATCCTTACCTTTTGGGAGCTGCTGCTGGTGCCGGGCTAGGCGCGACCCTTGGATTGGTAAACCGTTGGGGAGATGGTAGCGGCGCTACCGACGCCGTTCCGCTGCTAGCTTTTGGAGGAGCTCTTTTGGCGGTTGCAATTACTTATTTTATGGGACTGCGAGGAGACAGCAGTAGATCTCCCGCATCTCTTCTCCTAGCAGGCGTTGCCGTTGCTAGTTTCTTGACGGCAATTCAAACTTTTGTTCTTCAACAGAACGCAGACACAATTCGGCAGGTCTATACGTGGATTCTGGGGCGCCTAAACACTGCGTCATGGGGCGAAGTCTGGTTGTTGCTGCCCTATGCGATCGGAACATCTTGTGTGATTCTGCTAAATCGTCGAATACTGGACGTTATGCGTCTAGGAGACGCTGAAGCTGCCTCTTTAGGCATTCGCCCAGATAGAACAAGGAAAATAATGGTGGTGGCTGCGTCGTTAGCAACAGCGGCAGCAGTAGCTGTGAGCGGTCTAATTTCGTTTGTGGGAATAATAGTTCCTCATACAATCCGGATACTCTTTGGTTCGAGTAACAGGATTGTGCTCCCATTGTCGATGCTTTTCGGAGCATCGTTCATGATGACAGTGGACTTGGTTGGTCGAACAGTCATATCGCCATCGGAGATACCGATTGGAGTCATAACAGCTTTTTGTGGCGCGCCGTTTTTTATTTTTGTTCTTCGTTCCAGTCGAAGGTCAATCTAATGGCATTGTTGGAGGCAAAAAATATCTCAGTCACGCTAGGCGAACATCGAGCTTTGGGAAGCATATCGTTATCAGTCCAAAGCGGGGAATGGTTAACAATTATCGGCCCGAATGGATCAGGGAAATCTACTTTTCTTAATGCGCTAGCTAGCTTGCAGAATTATGAAGGTTTAGTAACTGTCGGTGGAAAATCCTTATCGGAGCTTACTGCCAGAAACCGAGCGCAACTGGTATCTTATGTTCCTCAAGATCCGATCGTGCCTTTAGATATGTTGGCCGGAGATTATGTTTTGTTAGGCAGGACGCCGCATATCTCTGCACTCGGAGTAGAAGGAAAAGATGATCTAAATATTGTTGGCGAAATTCTGAGTCGTTTAGACCTTGAAGAATTAGGTAGCCGTTCTATGGGATCACTTAGTGGAGGGGAATTGCAGAGGTGTCAGCTAGCTCGTGCCTTAGCTCAAATGACGCCAGTCATACTTCTAGATGAACCAACGGCAGCACTCGATTTAGGCCATCAACAACAAGCGTTAGACCTGCTAGAGGAACTCCGAAGGGAACGGCAATTGACGATTATTTCTACGATGCACGACCTCACATTAGCTGGTCAATATAGTGACCGGCTCATGTTGTTTGACCACGGAACAGTGGTCGCGGATGGAAATGCGGAAGATGTCATTAAAGTCGAGCTAATCAGTGGAACATATTCTGCGCGGATCAGAGTTATTGAAGTAGATGGAGCGCAAGTAGTCGTGCCCCGAACCAAGGAGCCAGAATGACGAATGTCCCACCAAAGGAAGGACCTAAAGTCAAGAAGCGTTTAGCTAGCAAGTCACTGGTAATAGTTAATACTGGCGACGGCAAGGGCAAGTCTTCTTCGGCGTTTGGTGTAGTAGTTCGCGCAGTAGCGCGCGAATGGCCGGTAGGGGTCGTCCAGTTCCTGAAGTCGGGGAAGTGGCAAGTCGGCGAAGAAAAAGTTTGCAGAGATATTTTAGGAGTGGACTGGTGGGCAATCGGAGATGGGTTTACCTGGGATTCGAAAGATATAAACGAGGATCAGGCAATTGCAGTATCAGCGTGGGATCAAGTAAAAAAAATAATAGCGGAGGACAAATATCGTTTAGTTGTTCTAGATGAAATTACCTATCCAATCAATTGGGGATGGATTGATTTAGATGAAGTTGTGTCGGTGATAAATGCTCGGCCGATTAAAACCAATGTGGTCCTAACTGGCCGCGATGCGCCACAAGCGTTAATTGAGCTAGCGGATACAGTCACTGAAATGAGGAAAATTAAACATGCTTTCGATAACGGAACCGTGGCAAAAAAAGGTATTGACTATTGACCCGTGAACCTCTGTCTCTTAGCTGCCCTGAAGGGCTCACGTTTTTGACAGGTGGAGCTCGCTCAGGTAAGAGTCGAGTTGCTCAGGAGATAGCTAGCGGCTCTGAATCTCAAGTTTGTTTCCTCGCAACAGCTGAGGCACTTGACGATGATATGGCGAGTCGAATAACCCAACACCAGAATGATCGCCCCTGCGATTGGTTGACCAAGGAGGCACCGATTGAAATAAACAAAGAGCTATTAAACATAGACAAAAACGATGTAGTCATTATCGATTGCCTAACGCTGTGGGTGTCTAATTTGTTGTCCGCAGAATTTTCTTCAGATGAAATTTTTCGAAAATCATCTGAAGTCATTGCGACAATAGGTAATCGAAGTGCGGGGACCATCGTTGTTTCGAATGAAGTTGGCCTCGGAATAGTCCCAGGCAACGAGTTATCTCGTGCTTATCGCGATGTTCTTGGATCAGTGAACCAGCTTTTTGCTCGTAAATCAGATCAATCTTTTCTTATTGTTGCGGGGCTTTTTCTTCCGCTGCATGACCCGGAAAGAGTTCTGTGACAAGTCGAGTCGAGGAGTATCTAAGCAACCTCCCCAAAGCCAATAAAAAAATAGCATCTGATGTTCGGGATCGTTCAAATCAAATTTTGAGACCAAAGGGCGCGCTAGCACGGCTAGATGAGATAGCAATCTTTGTTGCCGGCTGGCAGCAAACCCTCAGCCCAAAAGTGTGTAATCCTAAGATTCTCATTTTCGCTTCAAATCACGGCATATCTGATGCTGGGGTGAGTAATTACCCCAGCGATGTTACCGAGGCAATGGTAAATGCATTTCAGAACGGCGTGTCATCAATTAATGCTATTGGGAGACTAGTTAGCGCCGAAGTAGATGTAATAGATGTGGGGGTTGCAGATCCTACTAAAGATTTTCGATACGAAGATTCAATGACTCGCGAAGAATTTGAGGCGGCATTTTTTCAAGGGGTGGAAGCTGTTAATGCCCTTGAGACAGATTTGTTAGTTTTGGGAGAAATGGGTATCGGCAACACGTCTGCTGCAGCTGCTGTAGCCGCAGCGACTTTTAATGGTCCAGCGACGGAGTGGGTAGGTCACGGGACTGGTGTAGACGCGAAAGGGTTAAAGAGGAAACAAGACGCAGTAGCGGAAGGCCTGGCTCGAGTTCAAAAAGATGAAGGCCGAACCCAGTGGTTGGAACCGCTGCGTCGGCTAGGCGGGAAAGAGATGGTCGCTATAGGCGGTGCTGCGGTTGCAGCACGACATCGGCGTATTCCGGTGCTTTTAGATGGCTACGTCGTGGCTTCTGCGTTGGCGCCAATCTGGAAATATAATAACGAGGCTCTCGATCACTGTTGGGCGGGGCATCGTTCACCTGAGCCAGGTCATGCGACACTCTTGAGAGAATTTGGGTTAGAGCCGATACTCGAATTAGATCTCCGTTTAGGCGAAGGGTCTGGAGCTGCCGCTGCTGTTCCATTGGTACGAATGGCGTGCGCTTTAGTTTCAGAAGTACCCACGTTCAATGAATTTTTTGAGGATGAGACGTGAGAGATTTCAGAGCAGCTGTAATTTTTCTTACCCGCGTCCCAATCACCATTGGTAAAAAAGAAATGCCTGAGCTAAGTCGTGTGGTCCCATGGTTCCCAATCGTTGGTGCGCTGATTGGCGTACTCGTAGGAGCCTCTTATTGGTCTCTTAGTCAGATAGTGCCTGGAACCATAGCTGCAACTGCCTCTATCGCATTAGGCATCATTGTTACCGGTGCGTTCCATTTAGATGGCTTGGCTGATATTGCGGACGCTTTTCCAGGAGCAGCGACTGTTGAACGCCGTCTTGAGATTTTGAAAGACAGCCGGTTAGGTACTTACGGAACGAGTGCCTTGGTTTTAGTTCTTCTATTAGAAATAGCTTCACTAGCTAATCTGTCACCTCTCGATGGATTCAAAGTAGCTATAGCTGCGTCTAGTTTAGGTCGCGCATCTGCCGTACTCGTGATGTTGATTTCTCGGCCCGCTCAAGCGTCTGGCTTAGGAGTTTCGTATGTTTCAGATCTGAGTCCTTGGAGGTCTTCGATCGGGATATTAGCCGGAAGTATTTTAACTTTTGGCCTGCTCGGGCTACCAGGATTGATACTGACATTGTGCTGCCTACCGCCAGCCTTAATTATTCGAGGTTGGTCTTATCGATCGATAGGTGGCATTTCTGGTGACACACTAGGTGCAGTTGCACAAGTTAGCCAAATGGTTGTTGTTTTGGTAGCAGTTGGGGTCCTTGGCAGCACCTGTGAATGTCTATAGAGAATTTATCGAGGTACTCTGACCCACGTGGCAAAATCAGACGCAGAGTTACCAAATGATCGTCGGCAGGAATTGGATCAAATGTTTCGGTCTGACCCGTTTGCGGCGAGCCTCGATGCGGAAATTATTACGTGGGGTCCAGGTTTTGCAACCGTGAGTGCACTGATCACAGAAAGACAAACGAATTTCCTTGGCGGCGGCCACGGCGGCATCTTATTTAGCTTAGGGGATATTGCGATGTCGTTTGCTTCAAATGGCTATGGCAGGAAAGCGTTAGCGGTACAAATTGATATTGGTTACCACCGAGGAGTGTTTCAGGGTGATGAAGTTATAGCGACAGCAAGTGAAACTAGTCGCACAAGAAGATTTGCTAATTATCGTCTTGAACTTCATGTTGCCGAGAAATTAGTTGGATCAGCCACGGGAATTACCTTTCGGACAGACGAGTGGCACTTCGGTGAAAATTTGTGGCCTGAAGAATGGCGATCGAGGCACTGATGAGCGATAGTGACGGAAGTAAGTATGGGTCAAACAACTTGAAGAAATATTTTCTGAAGGCCCGGATAACGAAACTGGTTTGTGTCTTAGTGTTTGTAGCCAGCGGATGTATGTCCCAATCTAAATTTTCAGATTCACAAGCGACAGCCATTCCGCAAATAGTTGTAGATGATGAAACGCAATCAAATTCAGGAATGCTTGATGACTCCGCGGACATAATCACTGGAATTTCTGAACAGAAAAAATTCAGTCCTCAATCCGGTGGAGCAATCACTATCTTGCTTCAAGATGATCTATCTCCAATCAGTGGATGGGCCCCATGGGAGAACATCTGTGCTTGGGCTTGTAGAAATGTTTTGGATCAAGTTTTAGAAACAATAGCCGTAGTTCTTCCAGACGGTTCAGTTGTCCCGTTCCTAGCAGAAAAAATTAACCATAATAACGACTACACCGAATGGACTGTTGAACTCCGCTCTGGACTTTTGTTCAGTAACGGTACTCCTTTGGAAGCATCGATCTATAAGAGGGGATATGACAACTACGTAAAGAGCGGAAAAGTTACAAGTGGGCTCCTCCGAGATGCGAGAATCACTAGCGTCAATGTTGTTAATGACTCAACGTTGTTGTTTGAGCTCAGTGAACCTAACCCGACCCTGCTAAACGTTTTAGCAGGGCCAGTCGGGCGAGTATTTTTATTAGATACAGGCTCTTTGAGCGAAGAACAGTTCACGTTTAACCCGGTAGGAACAGGTCCGTTTATTTTTGAGGGTTGGAGCCCGGGAGAGCCTATTGTCCTGAGCACTAATTCTCGCTATTGGCGTACAGATGAAAACGGAGTCCAACTGCCGTATCTCGAGCAAATAACTTTCCGCCAGATTGCCGATGAACGGCTTCGGCTAGAGTCTTTGATCGAAGGAAAAGGGCAAATCCTTCAAACAAGGTCTGCGTTAGCTATCAGTCAAGGACGAGAGTCTGAGCTGACCGTAATATCGCGACGAGAAGATAACGTTGGCGTAATCTTATTTAACACTTTAGAGAGCCCCATGAATGATTTGCGTGTTAGACGGGGGTTACTGCTTTCTTCAGACCAAGAAGAACTTGGTCGACTAGCCTCTAATAACCCTGACGCTTCATTAGCAGCTCAATGGGCGAGTCCGGATAGCAGATGGTATTCAGAGACGGTGACACGGGCGTGGCCTAAAGCGAACATGGGCCAAGCTAAAGAGTATCTACTTGCGTACATTCAGGACCCTAAGCGTTCTGATAGACGATCGACAGGTGAAAAAATTGCAGTCACGTTGCTTTGTACTGACGACCTACAGCTAGCGAATATGACTCGCTCGTTAAAGAGCCAATGGGAAGCGACAGGTTTGGTAGACGTAAAACTGGAGCAAGTTGGTCGCAACGCGTTAATAAAAAGAGTTCTTGGGTCAGTTACTGATCAACCTTCTTTTAAGGGAGATTTCGAAGCGAGCTGCTGGAGAGTAGGCGGAGAGTCTGATCCAGGCGCCCAGATAGAAGCTTTTCTTGGTCTGGTTAAGACTTCGCCACTAAACGTGGCGAATATGGAAGGTGATGACTTACTCTCGTTGGTGAGGGAGATGAACACTACGGGAAAATTCCAAGATCGACTGTTGGTCCTCGAAAATATAATGCTTCTGCTCAATGCAAAAATTCCAATGATTTACGTGGACTACTTATCTTCAGCTTTGATTGGAGACTCTTCTGTTGAAGGATTAGGCATATGGACACTTCCGGAAGGTACTTCAGTTCTAGGGCAGATGGCAGGTGTAGGACGTTATTCAGAGGTTTGGCTTAACGATGGATGATTTGTCGCCAGTGTGGTCAGCTATTGAATTGGGATGGAATTTTTCCCAAAAAAAATTTCCGGAGATGGATAGTGATTATTCCATTAGTCGTGTGTCTGTTGAACATCGGGGTGCATACGAAATTATGGGCGAGACCGGACAACGAGAAGCCGCTCTTGATACTCGGCTCAGGGATTCAGCAACAACCCAACTGGATTATCCAGCAGTCGGTGACTGGGTAATTCACTCTAAGAATGCCCAGCACGATCGACGTGTCCTAATAACAGAAATTTTACAACGTGACTCCATCATTATTCGACGAGCCCCAAAGCAGGAGCCGATACCACAAGTCGTTGCTACAAATGTAGACATCCTCGGGATCGTTACTTCTGCCGATCAGCCACTTGACGAACGTCGGTTAGAACGATACTTAGTCACCGCATTCAGTAGCAGAGTTGTACCGGTTGTGATCGTAAATAAATCAGATTTAAAGGGAACGGTTGAACGCGCCGACTATTTTCGAACTCAGTACCCAAAAATACAGGTGCTCGAAACCTGCGGTATTCATGGATCAGAAGCACTTGGCATACAAGAAATTACTGGAGATGGCCTTACGGTAGCTTTGACCGGCTCTTCCGGAGTGGGCAAATCAACCCTAGTTAATCGTTTACTCGGCGAAGACATAGTGAGAACTGGTGAAGTCCGGGCTGACGGGACCGGCAGGCATACAACAGTACGGCGTCAAATGTTCGTCTTAGACGCAGGAGGTGTTGTGATTGATACTCCAGGTTTGAGAGAACTTCAACTATGGGGTGGGAGTGGCCTAAACCTTGTGTTTCCTGAGATATCCGAGTTTGTAGACCTTTGTCGTTTCTCTGATTGTTCTCACAACGAAGAGCCCGAATGCGCGGTTTTGGAAGCGTTGTCAAGCGGGCAAATAAGTGAACCCAGGGTAAACGCCTATAGGGATTTATCGCATGATTTAAAAGAGTTGCGAACTCAAATTGAGATTTATGAAAGGAGTAAACGTCATCGACGCGATGCTCGACCCTAGCCCCGGCGCCTCGTTGCGCTATCGACCATTAAACCTAGGTTTCCGCTTTTCCATAAATGCTGCCACGCCCTCTTGATAATCAGCACTGTCAAAGCAAGCTTGAATCATTTTATCCACAGCCTCAAAATCTCTGGCCCTTTCATCTTTCAACCACTCATTGATCGAAGCTTTTGCGGCAGTAATAGTGAGAGGTGCATTCGAAGAAATCAGATCTGTCCAGACCGCTACATGCTCCTCTAACGAAGTTTTGGGCACAACTTGGTTAATTAAGCCCATAGACAAAGCCTCATCAGCTCCGAATCGGTCGGCCAGAAACATAATACGTTTGGCAGCAGATGGACCTATTAGTTGCACCAATTTGCCTAAACCGGCAGTCGCGTAACCTAGCCCTAAGCGTGCCGCTGGAATTGTAAAAAGGGCATCGTCAGATGCAACCCGGATATCAGCA